>NZ_AVOF01000406.1:0-2587 GCF_000465935.2 Pseudomonas sp. EGD-AK9 | reverse complement strand
ACCTCAGCCAGCTGGCGCGCGAGCTGGGCCTGGCGATGGCGCCGCTGGCCCATGCCCGCGGCGTCGCCCTGGCCCTGGAGGCCGAGCAGCCGGTGTGGATCGACGGCGAGCCGACCCTGCTCAACGAGCTGCTCAACAACCTGATCGACAATGCCCTGGCGCACACCCCGGCCGGCGGCAACCTGATCCTGCGGGTGCTGGCCCCGGCGCTGCTGGAGGTGGAGGACGACGGCCCGGGGATTCCCGAGGACGAGCATCAGAAAGTGTTCGAGCGCTTCTACCGGCGCGGCGCGCAGGGCAGCGGCGCCGGCCTGGGGCTGGCCATAGTCGGCGAGATCTGCCGCGCGCACCAGGCGCAGATCAGCCTGCACCAGGTGCAGCCGCATGGGTTGCGGGTGCGGGTGGAGTTCCCGTTAGGGGGTGAGGCTTAACGGCTGCTGGATCTCCAGCAGGTACTGCGCGACCTTGCCGCTGTCGCGCAGCTGCGCCAGGCCGCGGTTGAAGCGCGCGATGCGCTCAGCGTTGCCGGGCACCTCGCGCGACAGCAGCAGGTGCAGGCTGTCACTGCGCAGCGGTATGGGGTGGAAGCTCAGGCGGGCGCGGTCGGCGGCGCTGAAGTGCTGGTAGAGCATGTCGAAGCCGACCACCTTGTCCATCGGAAACAGCTCGACGCGGCCGGCCAGCAGCTGGCGAAAACCCTGTTCGTCGCTGGTCATGCGGGTCACCTGCAGTTCGCCCGCCGCCTCCGCCTGCTGGAAGGCCGAGCCGTAGTCGTAGCCGCGCGTGCCGGCGATGCGCAGGCCGCGCAGGTCGTCGATCGCGTTCCAGTCGAAGGCGCGGCTCTTGCGGTGAAACAGGTAGTAGCCGCTTTCCACCACCGGGTCGCTGATATGGAAGCGCTGCGCGCGCTCGGCGCTGTACAGCCACACCGCGCTGCCGTCGCGCTGGCCCTGTTCGGCCAGTTTCAGCGAGCGTGCCCAGGGGTGGAATTCCCACTGCACCTCGATGCCTTGCAGGGCGAAGGCCTCGGCGACGATGCGCGAGGCCACGCCGTGATGCGGCAGGCGCTCGCCCAGGTAGGGCGGCCACTCGCCGTTGGTCAGGCGCAGCGGCTCGGCAGCCTGCAGGCTACCCAGCAGTAGGGTGCAGAGGAGAAGGACGAGGCGCATGCGTGACGGCTTCCGACGAACCTGTGGGCTTGAGTCTAGAGGCAGATTGTCAGCCGCGCCGCGACGCTTTTATTGCAGCATGCTCATCGCCGCTTCCATGGCGGCGGAGAGGTCTTCGTCGGCCTGCATGTCGACGTTGGGGTCGAGGCCGAGCTTGGCGAAGGCCGGCACCGTGCTCCAGTCCAGCTGGGTGTAGGGGTGCTCGCTGCCCAGGTAGCTCTGCAGGGTGGCGACCTGGACGATGTCGACGTAGTCGACCTTGGCCGAGTCGCGGGCGAAGTTCAGGTACTGGCTGGGCACCATGGCGATCGGCTCGGGAAACTCCCAGGTGCGCAGGATCTTGTCGCCGATGATCGGGTGGATCTGTTCGATCACGTGGTTGAGGCTGATGGAGTCGGCCAGCAGTTCGTTGTGTTCCTCGGCGTAGGTGAGGATCGGCAGCACGCCGATCTGGTGCACCAGGCCGGCGAGGGTGGCCTGGTCCGGCATCAGGCGGGTGTAGTGGCGGCACAGCACATGGCAGATGCCGGCGATCTCGGTGCTCTTGTTCCACACCTCGCGCATCTTGCGGTCGACCACGTCGCTGGTGGCCTGGAACATCTGCTCCATGGCCAGGCCGGTGGCCAGGTTGCAGGTGTAGTTGATGCCCAGGCGGCTGACCGCCATCTGCAGGTCGGTGATTTCCTTGTTGGTGCGCAGCAGCGGGCTGTTGACCACCTTGATGATGCGCGCGGTGAGCGCGGCGTCGTTGCCGATCACCTTGCTGATCTGCGGGATGCCGATATCCGGATCTTCCGCGGCCTCGCGCACCTTCAGCGCCACCTCGGGCAGGGTGGGCAGCACCAGCTCGTCGTTCTCGATGGCGTGGATCAGTTCCTGTTGGACTCTTTCGGCAAGCTTGCTCATCAATGGGCTCTCTTAGGCGATCCGATGCGGCGCCAGGCAGTTTAGTCAGCGCTGGATTTCCTGGTCGGCATCCAGCTGATAAGGCAGATCGAGCAAAGTCAGCGTCGGCCCTTCGCCGCTGCCGAGATGGAGACGGCCATCGTTGACGGCATCTTCCTGCAACACGGCGAGCAGCTCAACGGTATCGCCCGCCTGGGCGGCCAGCACCACTTCGCCGACGCTGGAGCCGTGTACCGGCGAGAACAGTTCGACGCCGACGGCCGGGGTGTCCGTGCCGCTTAGGCGCAGGCGGTACAGGCGCCGTTTGAGCTTGCCCAGGTACTGCATGCGCGCAACGATTTCCTGGCCGGTGTAGCAGCCCTTCTTGAAGCTGACGCCGCCGAGAGCCTGCAGGTTGAGCATCTGCGGAATGAACAGCTCGCGGCTGGCGCCGAACACCTGGCCGACGCCGGCGCGCACCTGGGCCAGCAGCCAGTCGTTGAGCGGCGCCTGCGGCAGCGCGGCGGCCAGTC
>NZ_AVOF01000405.1:0-2592 GCF_000465935.2 Pseudomonas sp. EGD-AK9 | reverse complement strand
GCGGGCGACAGCGGCCGACGCCGTGGTGTGATCGACCAGGATGGCGCCCGGCGCCATGCCGGCGAAGGCGCCCTGCTCGCCCAGCACCACACCGCGCAGGTCATCGTCGTTGCCCACGCAGCACATCACCAGCTCGGCGCCCTGGGCCGCCTCGCGCGGCGTCGGCGCGCTGCTGCCGGCGTATTCGGCCATCCATTGTTCGGCCTTGCCCGGCGAACGGTTGTACACCGTCACCCGATGGCCGTTGCGGGCCAGATGCCCAGCCATCGGATAGCCCATCACGCCCAAGCCGATAAACGCAACCTTCGCCATAGCTACCTCCTCCAGACATAGGCGGCAGAGCCTAACACGGGGTTTGCCCTGGCCGGAAAGCCCTTCCATACTGCCTGCGCACGCAAGGGAGGGCCTATGGGACATTGGTTGATCATCGACCTGGAAGCCACCACCGACGAGGGCGGCTGGCCAGTCGAGGAAATGGAGATCATCGAGATCGGCGCCAGCCTGGTCGGCGCCGACGGTCATGAGCGCGATCACTTCCAGCGCTTCGTCAAACCGCAACGACGCCCCTGCCTGACCGCCTTCTGCCGCGAGCTGACCCATATCGCCCAGGCCGAGGTCGACGCCGCGGCGCCCCTGCCGCAGGTCTGGGCGCAGTTCGAGCGCTGGCTCGGCCAACACGCGCCGCGCCTGGTGGGCTGGAGCAGCTGGGGCGACTACGACCGCCGCCAGCTGGAGCAGGAATGGCGCCGGCACCAGCTCGCCAGCCTGCTCGCCGCGGTGCCGCACCTGAACCTCAAGCAGGCCTTCGCCAAGGCCCGTCAGCTGCCGCGGCCGATCGGCCTGCACAGCGCCCTGCAACTGGCCGGCCTGCAGTTCCAAGGGGCGCAGCATCGCGCGCTGACCGACGCGCGCAACACCGCTCGCCTGTTGCCGCTGGTGCTGCCGCTCAAAGACTGATGACGAAGAAAAGGCGCTTGGGCATACTGGCGGCCCCTTTTTAAACCCTCCCGAGGAATCGCAGATGTTCAAGGTCAACGAGTACTTCGACGGCACCGTCAAATCCATCGGTTTCGCCATGGCCGAAGGTCCTGCCACCATCGGCGTGATGGCCCCGGGCGAGTACGAATTCGGCACCAGCCAGCTGGAAGTGATGCACGTGGTCGCCGGCGCCCTGACCGTGAAGCTGCCGGGCAGCGACAGCTGGAGCACCTTCGAGGCCGGCAGCAACTTCACCGTACCGGCCAACAGCAAGTTCCAGCTGAAGGTGGCAGTGGACACCGCCTACCTCTGCGAATACCGCTAAGCTGCCGCAGCGCCCCGAAGAACCGGCCCTCGCGGCCGGTTTTTTCTTGCTCCCGCAGAAGTTCGGAGCTCTCGGTGCGCACGGCGCACCCTACGCTCAGATGCACCTGAAAGCCTATCAACCCGCCAAGGACCGCCCCATGCCCCGCACCGCCCTTCTCGCGCCCATCGGCCTGCTGCTGGTGGCCATGATCTCGATCCAGAGCGGTGCCTCGCTGGCCAAGAGCCTGTTCCCGCTGGTCGGCGCCGAGGGCACCACGGCGCTGCGCCTGGTGCTCGGCGCGATCATCCTGTCGCTGGTGATGCAGCCCTGGCGCACCCGCCCGAACCTGGCCGCCTACCGCTCGCTGCTGGCCTACGGCCTGGCCCTGGGCGGGATGAACCTGCTGTTCTACATGTCGCTGCAGAGCATTCCGCTGGGCGTCGCCGTGGCCCTGGAGTTCACCGGGCCGCTGGGCCTGGCGCTGCTGTCGTCGCGGCGCTTGCTGGATTTCGCCTGGATCGCCCTGGCCGTCTTCGGCCTGTGGCTGCTGCTGCCCAGCGATCTGGCGCAGACCCAGCTCGACCCGCTGGGCATGGCCCTGGCCCTCGGCGCCGGGCTGTGCTGGGCGCTATACATCGTCTTCGGGCAGAAGGCCGGCGCTGCCCACGGCCGCCAGACCGTGGCCCTGGGCACCTGGGTCGCCGCCCTGCTGGTGCTGCCCATCGGCCTGTGGCAGGCCGGCGGCAGCCTGTTCTCGGTGGATCTGCTGCCCATCGCCCTGGGTGTGGCGGTGCTGTCCTCGGCGCTGCCCTACAGCCTGGAGATGGTCGCCCTGACCCGCCTGCCGGCGCGCACCTTCAGCATCCTGATGAGCCTGGAACCGGCCATCGCCGCGCTTTCCGGGCTGCTGTTCCTCAGCGAGCAGCTGAGCTGGAACCAGTGGCTGGCGATTGGCGCCATCATCCTCGCCTCGGCCGGCGCGGCCGCGACGATCAAACCCAAGGGCTAGCCGGCCTCACCGAACTGCAACTCGGCCAGGCGCGCATAGAGCGGGCTGCCGGCCAGCAGTTGCGCGTGGCTGCCGATGGCCGCCAGGCGCCCCTGCTCGATCACCGCGATGCGTTCGGCCTGCTTCACCGTGGCCAGGCGGTGCGCGATCACCAGGGTGGTGCGCCCGGCCATCAGGCGCGGCAGGGCCTGCTGGATCAGGTGCTCGCTCTCGGCGTCCAGCGCGCTGGTGGCCTCGTCGAGCAGCAGGATCGGCGCATCGGCGAGCAAGGCGCGGGCGATGGCCAGGCGCTGGCGCT
>NZ_AVOF01000404.1:0-2602 GCF_000465935.2 Pseudomonas sp. EGD-AK9 | reverse complement strand
TGCTGCTGCGCCTGCTGATCGGCGTGTCGCTGACCGTGGTCTTCGTGCTCGGCGAGAGCTGGATCAACCAGCTGGTGGAAGATCGCCTGCGCGGCCGCCTGGTGGCGCTGTACGGCACCGGCTTCGCCTTGAGCCAGCTGTGCGGGCCGCTGCTGCTGACCGCCCTGGGCACCGCCAGCGACCGCGGCTTCTGGGTCTCCGCCAGCCTGCTGGTGGCCGGCAGCCTGCTGCTGATCGGCCGCACGGGAGCGCCGGCGGTGGATGCCCACAGCGCCTCGGGCAAGGGCCTGGGGCTGTTCTGCCGCAAGTTGCCGGCGATTGCCTGGGCGGTGGTGCTGTTCGCCGCGTTCGAGGCCATGGTGCTGACCCTGCTGCCGGTCTACCTGCTGCGCGAGGGCTTCGCCCAGCAGATGGCGCTGATCATGGTCAGCACCGTGGTGGTGGGCGACGCCGCGCTGCAGCTGCCGATCGGCTGGCTGGCCGACCGCGTGCCGCGGCAGGCGCTGATGCGCGCCTGCGGGGTGATACTGCTCGGCTCCAGCCTGTGCATCCCGGCGGCGCTGCACACGCCGCTGATCTGGCCGCTGCTGCTCAGCTTCGGCGCCAGCGCCGGCGGCCTCTACACCCTGTCGCTGATCCTGGTCGGCCAGCGCTACCGCGACGATGCGCTGGTGCGCGCCAATGCCCATATCGCCCTGCTGTGGGGCGTCGGCTGCCTGCTCGGGCCGCTGTCCACCGGCGCCGCCAGCCAGTGGCTGAGCGGCCACGCGCTGCCGCTGCTGATGGCCCTCGGCGCGCTGGTGTTCATCGTCCTGGCCTGGCGCCGCGGTGCCTTCAGCGAGGTCGAAACGGGCAACGAGGCCATGCCGGGGGCCGCCCCGCGCTGAGTCAGGGAGTCTCGGCGAGCTGCTCGGCGATGGTCGCGCCGACCTGGCGCACGGCCGCCTCGATGGCCGCGCTGGGCGGCTCGGCGTAGTTCAGGCGGATGCAGTTGCGGTACTTGCCGGCGGCGGAAAAGATGCTGCCCGGCGCCACCTGGATCTTGTGCGGCAGCAGCGCGCGGTTGAGCCGCTGGCTGTCGAAGCCGCTGGGCATCTCCACCCACAGCATGAAGCTGCCCTGCGGCCGGCTGGCACGGGTGCCCGCCGGAAAGTAGCGGCACACCCAGTCCACCATCAGGTCGCGGCTGCGCAGGTACTGGGCGCGCATGCGCCGCAGGTGCGGCTCGTAGTGGCCGGCCTCGAGGAACTCGGCCAGCGCCAGCTGCGGCAGCTGGGCGGTGCTGCCGGTGCCCAGGTACTTCATGTGCAGCACCTGCTCCAGGTAGCGCCCGGGGGCGATCCAGCCGACCCGCAGGCCCGGCGCCAGGGTCTTGGAGAAGGAACTGCAGAGCAGCACGCGGCCGTCCTCGTCGTAGGACTTGATGGTGCGCGGGCGCGGGTAGGCATAGGCCAGCTCGCCGTACACGTCGTCCTCGATGATCGCCACGTCGTGGCGCTGCGCCAACTGCAGCAGGGCGCGCTTGTTGGCCTCGGGCATGATGTAGCCGAGCGGGTTGTTGCAGTTCGGGGTCAGCTGGATGGCCTTGATCGGCCACTGCTCCAGGGCCATCTCCAGGGCCTCGAGGTTGATCCCGGTGAGCGGGTCGGTGGGCAGCTCCAGGGCCTTCATGCCGAAGCCCTTGAGCGCCTGCATCACCCCGTGGAAGCTCGGCGAGTCCACCGCGACTATGTCGCCGGGCTGGCAGATGGCACGGATCGCCGCCGACAGCGCCTCGTGGCAGCCGGTGGTTATCACCAGGTCCTCGGCGGGGATGCGGCAGCCGGAATCGAGCAGCAGCCGCGCGATCTGCTCGCGCAGGCGCAGCTCGCCGCGGATGCAGCCGTAGGTCAGCACCTCCGGGTCCTGGCGCCGTGCCTGGCGCGCCAGCATGCGCAGCAGCGGCTTGAGCGTCGGGCTGCCGATATCCGGGCGGCCGCGGCCGAGCTGCAGCAGCTCGCGTTGCGGCGAGCTGCTGATCAGCGCCAGCACGTGATCCCACTGCGACACCTCCACCGGCCGCTGCGCCGCCCGGCTGACCTGCGGCAGCGCCGGCACCTGGCGCTCGGCCGGGACGAAGTAGCCGGACTTCGGCCGCGGCGTGGCCAGGCCCTGATCCTCCAGATGGCGGTAGGCCTGCTGCACAGTGCTCAGGCTGACGCCGTGCTCCTGGCTGAGGCTGCGTACCGAGGGCAGGCGGTCGCCGGGACGGTACAGGCCCTGCTCGATGCGCGCGCCGAGCAGTTCGGCCAGATTGAGGTAGAGGGTCATGACAGTTGCCTCGTTCAGGAATGCAGCGACCGGTACAGATGCCGGCGAAAATTCCGATTCAGCCGGGATTCGGCGAAAACTGTATGGAGTAAATAAGGTTTTATTGAATCTGTCATGGCTTTTCTCCCCGGGTCATCCTGAGCTCCCATGGGCACTGGCTGCAGGAGAAGGCGATGAACGGCTTCAGCGAGATAGGTATCGACAGGGCGCGGCGGGCTGCGCCGCCACAGGCGACGGGCGCGCTGCGTCATTTCGGCCGCGACTGGCCGGCGTTCTGGCGCCGCCTGCAAAC
>NZ_AVOF01000403.1:0-2606 GCF_000465935.2 Pseudomonas sp. EGD-AK9 | reverse complement strand
CGTCGCCCAACTCGGCGCCGGGGTCTTCCTGCGGCGTGCGCGCCTGGTTGTCGCGATCCTTGCGCGGGCTGACCTGCACCGGCACGCCGTCTAGATCCAGCGGCGTGCGGCTGCTGCCATCGAAGATGCCGGCGCCGCCCTCGACCAGCGGGTTGGTCAACATGTCGGCGTCGGCGCGACTCTGCTGCGGGTTCTGCGGCTGGATGATCCACAGCACCATGAACAGCGCCATCATGGCCAAGGTGAAGTCGGCGAAGGCCACCTTCCAGGCGCCGCCGTGGGTATCGTCGTGGCCCTTCTTGCTGCGCCGCTTGACGATGACCTCGTGCTGTTGATCGCCGCGCTTCTTCATGCCGCGTCCCTTTCATCCTCGTAGCGGTTGACCCAGGTCTCCAGCTGCTTGAATGCCGGCTTGACGTCCTGCTCGATCAGCTTGCGCCCGGCGTCCACCGCCAGCAGGGTGGGCTTGCCGGCGACGTGGGCGACCAGGGTGGTGCGCACGCACTCCAGCGCCGACAGCTCGGTCTTGATCCGCTGGCTCATGGCGTTGGACAGCGGCTCCATCACGCAGTAGCACATGAAGATGCCGAGGAAGGTGCCGACCAGCGCCGCGGCGACGTGGGCGCCGATCTCGGCCACCGAACCGCCGATATTGCCCATGGTGATGATGATGCCCATGATCGCCGCGAGGATGCCGAAACCGGGCATCGCCTCGCCGATCTTGTGCAGCGAGCGCGCCGGCTGCAGCAGGATGTGCTCCATGGCCTCCAGCTCCTGTTCGAGGAAGCCTTCCAGCTCGTGGGCGCTGATCTTGCCCATGGCCATCAGGCGAAAATTGTCGGCGATGAAGGCCATCAGGTTCTTCTCCTGACAGATCAGCGGGTACTTGGCGAACAGCTCGCTCTGTTCCGGTTCCTCGATATGCGCGTCGAGCACCTTGAGGCCGCCGACGTCGACCATCTCCAGCAGCTCGTAGAGCAGCATCAACAACTGGCGCTGGAACTCCTCGCCGCGGCGCTTGTAGACGAACACGCCCTTGATCTGCTGGCACATCTCCACCAGCACTTCCTTGGGGTTGCCCACCACCAGCGCGCCGAGACCGGCGCCGACGATGATCACCACCTCGGCCGGCTGCCAGAGCATGGCCAGCTCACCATGGGCCATGACGTAACCGCCGAGCACGCAGGCGACGATGATCAATGCACCTAATAACTTCTGCACCCTAGCCTCTCTCGTTCAGGTAGCGGCTGGCCTTGGCGATCGCCTGCTTGCTCAACTGGCAGACGCGCGCGTCGCTCAGTTCCAGCACCAGGGCGATTTCCTTGAGGCTCAGCTCGTGTTGGTAGTAAAGGGTCAGCACCAGCCGCTCGCGCTCGCTGAGCTGGCTCAGCGCCTGGGCCAGCAGGCGCTCCTTGAGCACCCGATCCTCGACCGCGCTGGCGCCGCAGGCGAAGCCTTCGTGGCCGTTCTGCAGCAGCTCGTCGAGGCTCTCGATGGCCTCGCAGGCATCGGCCTGGAGAAAGTCCTGGTAGTCCTTGGCGCTGATCCCGGCGGCGGCGAGGATCTCCTCCTCCTGCGGCACCCGACCGAGCTGGCGCGCCAGCTGGCGGATGGCGTCGCGAATCCTGTGGGTCTGCTGACGCACCTGACGCGGTCGCCAGTCCTGGCGGCGCAGCTCGTCGAGAATCGCGCCACGGATGCGCAGCGCAGCGAAGCGACCGAACTGTTCGTCCGGCGTGCCGTAGCGACGCAGGCATTCGAGCAGACCCATCAGGCCGATCTGCTCCATGTCCTCGCGATCGAGCACCTGATTGGCCTGCAGCGCCAGCTGGCTGACGATGCGTTTGACCAGCGGCAGGTACTGCAGCAGCCACTTCTGCTCGGCCCCGGGGGCGAACAGCGCGGCTCCACCCTGTTCGGCGGCGTAGCGGTAGTCGATGGCGCAGGTGGCGTTCATGGCTAGGCTCTGCTCTTTACTGAACGATCAGCTTGCTGACCAGCACGTTGGCGAACGGCATCGCCAGTTTCTTGCTGGCGAAGTCGTCGAACAGCACCCGCTCCAGGGCACTCTGCAATTCGGGGATGGGCATGCCACGCAGCTTCTCGAAGGTCATCGAGGAGAGGTGCGCCACCACCGAGTTGCGCACCATGGGGTCGATCTGCTCGAGCTTCTTCGGGTCGGTCTCCAGGTCGGCCTGCAGCACCAGGTCCAAGACGAAGTAGTGTTCGCGGCTCTCGCCCTGCAGGCTGACGATGACCTTCTCGATGGGGAAGAAGCGGTATTCGCTCTTGGCTTCCTCGGCGTCGCTGTCGGCGCTGCCGACGGAAATGCCGAGCACCGCCTGGCCGGTTTGCATGGACTTGAGCGTGGCGTAGTTGAAGACGCTGGCGCCGACCACCACCAGGGTGTTGAAGATAAGCAGCAGCAGGATGATCCGCGGCATTGTCATGGTTGAGTCTCGATTGATTGGCGGTTAAACGGTGACCAGCACATCGCTGGCCGACTCCCGGGCACGCGGCGCGACGCTCGCCGCACTGTCGCCGGCGGCCTGCACCGGCTCATCGCCGCGCCAGGCCTGACGCGGTGCCTGCTGGTGCTGGCGACC
>NZ_AVOF01000402.1:0-2624 GCF_000465935.2 Pseudomonas sp. EGD-AK9 | reverse complement strand
AATGGAAACAGGGCGCGCTGGCCGCGCGCGACCTGCTGACGCGCCTGCGCGGCGAAACCGCGCTGGAATGGAGCTTCGTCTCGCCGCCCATCGCGCTGGCACCCGGCGAACGCACCGGCCAGTACCGCACGGGCGGCGACCAGTTGCTGCCGGGCACGGGCGACGCGCCTGCCGGCATCTCGGTGGCCGACCTGGCCGTCGCCATCGTGGACGAGATCGAACAACCGAAGCACGCGCGCCAGCGCTTCACGGTCGCGAACTGAAGGCTACGCCGCGGCGGCACGAGACGCCGCGAACTTCACGTACCAGTCCAGGCAGCCCGGGTTGGCCATCGCCTCGCGATTGATGACCTTCTCCAGCGGCTGGCCGAGCAGCAGTTTCTTGATCGGCAGTTCCTGCTTCTTGCCCGACAGCGTGCGCGGGATCTCCGCCACCTGGAACACGCCGTTGGGCACGAAGCGCGGCGACAGCGCGGTCTTGATGCTGTCGTTGATGCGCGCCTTCAGCACGTCGTCGAGCACCAGGCCTTCGCGCAGCACCACGAACAGCGGCATGTAGCTTTCGCGCCCGAGGTATTCGAGGTCGACCACCATCGAGTCCATCACCTCGGGCAGGGCCTCGACCGCGCTGTAGAGCTCGCTCGTGCCCATGCGCAGGCCATGGCGGTTGATGGTGGCGTCGGAGCGGCCGTAGATCACGCAGGAGCCGTCGGCGCCGATGCGCAGCCAGTCGCCGTGGCGCCAGACCGCGCCGGCCTCGGGGCCGAGGTCACCACCACCGGGCTTGCGGCCCTGGCCCGCCGGGTAGGTGTCGAAATAGCTGCCGAGCAGGCGTTTGTTGTCCACGTCGCCCACGAAGTACAGCGGCATGGACGGGATGGGCTGCGCGCACACCAGCTCACCGACCTCGTCGATCACCGGCTGGCCCTGCTCGTTCCACGATTCGACCGCGCAACCCAGCAGGCGGCATTGCATGCGCCCGGGGGTCTGCGGCAGTTCGCGGTTGCCGCCGATGAAGGCGCCCGCGAAGTCCGTGCCGCCGGAAATGTTGCACCACCAGATGTCCTGCTGCGCCTCGGTCTTCGCGATGCGGCGGAACTGCTCGGTGCCCCAGCGTTGCGCGTCCTCCGACAGCGGCGAACCGGTGGTGCCGAGCGCGCGCACGGCCGAGAGGTCGCCACAGGTGGCGAGGTCCACGCCGGCCTTGATGCAGTTGGCGAAGAAGGCCGCGCCGGCGCCGAAGAAGGTCACGCCCTGCTCGGCCGCGAAGCGCCAGAGCGTGGTCCAGTCGGGCTTGTCCTTGGCGCCGCCGGGGTTGCCGTCGTAAATCACGCAGGTGGTGCCGTTGAGCAGGCCGCTGGTCTGCGCGTTCCACATCACCCAGCCGGTGGAGCTGTACCAGTGGTAGCGCTCGCCCCAGCTGTTCGGGTGGTAGCTGCAGCCCACGTCGTTGTGCAGGCTTTTCAGCGCCAGGCCCACGATCACCGTGCCGCCATGGCCGTGCACGATGGGCTTGGGCAGGCCGGTGGTGCCGCTGGAATAAACGATCCACAGCGGGTGGTCGAACGGCAGCCACACGGGTTCGAATGCGGCGGTCGCGCGGTCGTCGCGCGCGGTGGCGGCGGCAAAGCCGGTGCAGGGTGCCGCGGCCTCCAGCGCCGCGGCCTGGGCCTCGGGGGTGTCGGCAAGGTTGGTGTGCAGCACCACGTGGCGCACCGTGGGCAAGGCCGCGCGCAGTTCGGCCACCACGGCGAGGCGGTCGTGGTCGCGCCCGCCGTAGCTCACGCCGTCGCAGGCGATCAGCACCACCGGGTCGATCTGGCGGAAGCGGTCGAGCACGGCGTTGGTGCCCATGTCGGGCGCGCAGATGCTCCACACACCACCGAGCGACACGGTGGCGAGGAAGGCCACCATGGCCTCGGGAATGTTCGGCAGGTAGGCCGCGACGCGGTCGCCCGGCTGCACGCCCTGGGCCTGCAGGTGCTGCGCGAGCGAGGCCACCTGGCGGCGCAGTTCGGGCCAGCTGAGTTCCTCCCGCCGGCCCTTCTCGTTGCAACTGACCACGGCCGGAAAGCCCGCCGCCTGGGCCGCCTGCACATGGCGGAACACCTGCTGCGCGTAATTCATGCGCGCACCGCTGAACCACGGCGCGCCGGGCATCACATTGCGCTCGAGCACGCTGGTGTGCGGCGTGGGCGACTGCAGGTCGAAGTAGTCCCAGATGCTTTGCCAGAAGCCATCGAGGTCGGTGATGGACCAGCGCCAGAGCGCGTCGTAGCTGTCGAAGCGCAGGCCGCGTTGTTCGGCGAGCCATTGCTGGTAGAGGCGGATCTGGGGCACGTAGGGGGCGGTCATGCGTCGAGCTTAGACCCGGCCGGCGCACACCACGCCTAGGGTTTGTACGGTTGTACAAGAATCGGCACGCCCCGTTCAATGCACAGCACCGGCCGCAACCCGCGGCTGCACCCACCGGGGACACGCCATGCCTTCGACCTCCAACCCGCTCAACGGCTTTCAGGTCGATCGCGCCGCGATCCGCACCATCGGCCACGACCTGCAGCGCCCCGAGTGCATCCTCGCCGAGCGCGACGGCACGCTGTGGGCCGCCGACGCGCGCGGCGGCGT
>NZ_AVOF01000401.1:0-2638 GCF_000465935.2 Pseudomonas sp. EGD-AK9 | reverse complement strand
GACGCGGACCTCCCAGCCCGGTGTCACGGCAGCAGGGCCGCGTGCGACAGGCCGAGGCGCTCGTCGAGGCCGAAGAGGATGTTCATGTTCTGCACCGCCTGACCGGAGGCGCCCTTGACCAGGTTGTCGATCACCGACAGCACCACCACCAGCTCGCCGCCCTGCGGCCGGTGCACGGCGATGCGGCAAACGTTGCCGCCGCGCACGCTGCGGGTCTCCGGATGGCTGCCGGCCGGCATCACGTCGACGAAAGGCTCATTGGCGTAACGCTGCTCGAACAGCGCCTGCAGGTCGACCGCAGTGTCGGCCACGCGCGCATAGAGGGTGGCGTGGATGCCGCGGATCATCGGAGTCAGGTGCGGCACGAAGGTCAGGCCGACCTCGCCGCCGGCGGCCAGGCGCAGACCCTGGCGGATCTCCGGCAGGTGGCGGTGGCCCTTGACCGAGTAGGCCTTCATGCTTTCGCCGGCTTCGCAGAACAGCGAGCCGACGCTGGCGCCACGCCCGGCACCGCTGACGCCGCTCTTGCAGTCGGCGATCAGGCTGGCGCTGTCGGCCAGGCCGGCTTCCAGCAGCGGGATCAGGCCGAGCTGGGTGGCGGTCGGGTAGCAGCCGGGCACGGCGATCAGGCGCGCGCCCTTGATCGCCTCGCGGTTGACCTCGGGCAGGCCGTACACCGCCTCGGCCAACAGCTCCGGGGCACCGTGCGGCTGGCCGTACCACTTGGCCCACTCCTCGGCGTCCTGCAGGCGGAAGTCGGCGGACAGGTCGATCACCCGCGTGCCGGCGGCCAGCAGTTCGCCGGCCAGAGCATGGGCGACGCCGTGCGGGGTGGCGAAGAACACCACGTCGCAGGCGCCCAGGGTGGCGACGTCGGGCACGCTGAAGGCCAGCTCCGGGTAGTGCCCGCGCAGGTTGGGGTACATCTCGTCGACGCGCAGGCCGGCTTCGGAGCGCGAAGTGATCACCGCCACCTCCGCCTGCGGGTGCTGCGCCAGCAGACGCAGCAGTTCGACACCGGTGTAGCCCGTGCCGCCGACGATACCGACCTTGATCATCACATGCCCCTTTGCAAAAGCCATTGGAAAGGTGCCGATGATAAAGCCGCATCGGCCAAGCTCCAACCGCGCAGGTGACGCAGGCCGTCGCCTGCCTCTACTATCGAGGACATTTTCTGCCCGAGGATCGGCAATGCTCTACCTGTGGCTCAAGGCCCTGCACATCGTCGCCATGGTCTGCTGGTTCGCCGGCCTGTTCTATCTGCCGCGGCTGTTCGTCTACCACGCCATGAGCACGGACGCCGCCAGCCACGAGCGTTTCTGCACCATGGAGCGCAAGCTCTATCGCGGCATCATGATGCCCTCGATGGTCGCCACCCTGGGCCTCGGCATCTGGCTGCTGAGCCTCAACCCCGGCTACTACTTCGCCCAGGGCTGGATGCACGCCAAGCTCACCCTGGTGATCGCGCTGGTGGTCTATCAGCTCCTGTGCGGCGCCCAGCTCAAGCGTTTCGCCCGCGGCGAGAACACCCGCAGCCACGTGTTCTACCGCTGGTTCAACGAAGCGCCGGTGCTGGCGCTGCTGGGTATCGTCGTTCTGGTCGTCGTCCGCCCCTTCTGAGGAATCCGTCATGTCCCTGCCCGCCCTACTCGAACAACGCCTGCGCCTGCCGCTGATCGCCGCGCCGATGTTTCTGGTGTCCAACCCGGCGCTGGTCGGCGCCTGCTGCAACGCCGGCATAGTCGGCAGCTTTCCCGCGCTCAACCAGCGCGACAGCCAAGGCTTTCGCGCCTGGCTCGACGAAATCCAGGCCAGCCTGAGCGCCGACGCCGCGCCCTACGCCGTCAACCTGATCGTCCATCACAGCAACCCGCGGTTGCAGGCGGACCTGGCGATCTGCGTCGAGCGCCGCGTGCCCATCGTCATCACCAGCCTCGGCGCGGTGAAGGAAGTGGTGGATGCGGTGCACGGCTACGGCGGCCTGGTGTTTCACGACGTGACCACCCGCCGTCACGCGGAAAAGGCCGCCGAAGCCGGCGTGGACGGGCTGATCGCGGTCGCCGCCGGCGCCGGCGGTCATGCCGGCACCTGGAGTCCCTTCGCCCTGCTCGCCGAGATCCGCCAGTTCTTCGACAAGACCCTGCTGCTGTCCGGCTGCCTCAACCACGGCCATGAGCTGCTCGCCGCGCAATTGCTCGGCGCCGACCTGGGCTACATGGGCACGCGCTTTATCGCCAGCCAGGAGAGCAACGCCTCCGACGATTACAAGCGCATGATCCTCGGCGCCCACGCCGCCGATATCGTCCACACCCCGGCGGTCTCCGGGGTGCCGGCCAGCTTCATGCGCCAGAGCCTGGAGCAGGCCGGCTACGACCTGAAGCAGCTGCAGAACAAGGCCGACATCAACTACGGCGAAAAACTCAAGCCGGTGGACGACGAGGCCAAGGCCTGGAAGACCGTGTGGTCGGCCGGCCAGGGCGTCGGCGGCATCGACGACCTGCCCGCGGTCGGCGAACTGGTGGCGCGCCTGGACGGCGAGTACCGTGCCGCCTTGCAGCAGGCCGGCAGGCTGGGGCAACGCTGGCCGCGATGAAACGCCGCCAGCTGCTCGGCCTCGCCGCCCTCGGCCTGCTCGGGG
>NZ_AVOF01000400.1:0-2656 GCF_000465935.2 Pseudomonas sp. EGD-AK9 | reverse complement strand
AGGGTGCCGCTCCAAAAAAAGCATCTATTAGGCAACTATAACCTCATCCTTCACAATGATACGTCCATTTTTAATTACGCATAGTCTTTTTGCTTGGTCGATTATTGCCCATTGTGGTGACAACGAATTTAATACAACAAGATCGGCCTTTTTACCAACTTCTATCCCATAGTTCTTTTCAATTCCTAAAACTCTAGCACCCTCTGACGTTATCATTTTCCAAATTAGTCCCAAATCTCTGTTTGTCTTTAACTCTAATCTCTGAGTTTCGATCAGAGCCCCTTGTACCATATCACCGTTGCCAAAGGGAACCCAAAAATCTCTGATATTGTCCGAAGCACAGCCAAGATTGATGCCAGCTTCAAGCAGCTTTATCACCGGCATAGTAGGCGGTGTACTACTAAAACAGGTAACAAATTTCATACCCGAATCCTTGTACAATGGGATTGCCTCATCGAGCCATTCGGACGGAGCATCTGCAAAACACCAGGCATGACTCGTAGTTACTCTACCCTTATACCCATTTTCAATTGTCTTTTGGGCAAGACGATTTATCGAATATACTCCAACAGTTCCAATATCATGTATGTGATAGTCGATATCAACATCGTATTCCTTTGCTAATTTAAAGCATAGGTCTAAAGAACCCTCAACATTATTTTCCCGCGTAGCAGGATCAACTCCCCCAACTAAATCACAGCCCATATCCAAGGATTTTCTAATCAATGATTCAGATTCCAAATCAACGAAAAATCCACTCTGTGCAAAGGCTACGACTTGTATATCGATAAGATCCTTTAACTCTTCCTTGGCTTCTAAAACTGCTTCCACTGCTTTTGTTTTAGCAACTGAATCTACATCTACATGGGTCCGGGTGTATAAAGTCCCATGGAGTACCTGCATGTGAGCATGTTCTATCACATGTCTTTTTATTTCTTCGTGGGTAGCATTTTTATAATATTTCAAGCCATCCTCGATGGCAGCATCCCTTGTATAAGGTCTGCTCCAAAACTTCGGTAATCTTTCACCTGTGCTCGTAAATGACTTATCCATATGGGTATGTGCATCGACAAATCCGGGAGACACAAGGTTACCCTTTGCATCAATTTCGTCTTTTACGGTTCCTTCAATTTTAGCTTCTATTTTGATTATTCTGTCACCAACAATCCCAATATCATATACACTGTCTTTTTCACTTAGATAGGCGTTTCTAATGATTAAATCAAAATCTTTACTCATTTTTATCCTCCTTTTTTAAACTAGGACTTGTAACTTCGAGCCTCCTTTTTGGTAGATTTAAACTAACTTTTTAGGTTCGGGAATAATAATCGTACCAGCTTCCCCTTTTAAGGCCCGTCCAATTTCTTCCGGAGAGGTAATAATCGACTTATGGCCTCCGTTTTCAACAAACAATAAAGCTGCTTCCATTTTTGGTCCCATGCTGCCTGGCGGAAAGTGGCCCTCTTGTTGATACCTACGCCCTTCGCTGACTGTAATCGTATCTAGTTCCTTTTGTGACTCCTTTCCATAGTTAATTGCGACATGACTCACCCCTGTAAGTATTACAAAGGTTTCAGCTCCTACGTCCCTGGCTAGTTGTTGGCCGGCTAAGTCTTTGTCAATAACTGCTTCAACCCCCGTATAGTTCCCATTGTCATCTAGGTAAACGGGAATTCCCCCTCCTCCGGCGGCAATAACTACTGTTCCTCCTTCCAACAAATAATGGATCGCCTCTTTCTCCAAAATTTCTAATGGAAGGGGTGAGGGAACTACCCGCCGCCATCCACGCCCACTGTCTTCTATCATTACATAACCTTTTTCCGCAGTAATGTTTTTTGCTTCATTTTCACTGTAGAAAGGTCCAACCGGCTTTGTGGGATTTTGAAAGGCAGGATCAGCTATATCTACCTTGACCCTTGTAACTACTGTAACTACCGGTATCTGGGCTTTATCTTTTACTAATACATTTGTCAGCTCCTGTTGAATGGCATAACCTAAGGAACCTTGGGTATTAGAAACACAAACATCTAGAGGCATAGCCGGTACAATTGATTTGCTTAGTTCATTTTTAATTAAAATATTACCTACCTGTGGGCCGTTCCCATGAGTTAACACGAGGTGGTACCCATTTTTTATCAAATCAACAAGGTTAGAACACATTTCTTTGATATTAACCACCTGTTCCTGAAAAGTACCCTTCTGGTTCTCTTTTGTAATGGCATTACCCCCAAAAGCTATGACAATACTTTTTCCCATTTAACTACCCCGTTATTTTTAATTTTTGCAGCTATTTTACATATTCTTGGACAAAAGCCGATAGAGCTTTGTTAAAGCAGGCTTTAGGGGGATTTACAAGGCCAGCCCCTATTTGCCCTACCCCAGGTTCTTTATGAGCTATCCCTGTATTTATTTGCGGTAAAATTCCAACTTCAATAACTTTTCTGAGGTCAATCCCGGTAGCACTACCTCGGAAATTAAACTGAGGAATATTAAAGAATTTATGCTCGTCCAAAGTTATCTCATACATACGGTTAGAACAGCTAAAAGCATCTTCTACGGAGCCCCCGACAAACTGGGTAATAGCTGGAGCCGCCGCCATGGCAAATCCTCCTATCCCGGCCGTTTCGGTGATAGCACTATCACCAATGTCCGGATT
>NZ_AVOF01000399.1:0-2662 GCF_000465935.2 Pseudomonas sp. EGD-AK9 | reverse complement strand
GGCCAGGTCGCGCGCAGCCCGGACGTCTACGAGCTGAGCCGGCCGCTGGAGTTCGTCGCGGTCAACCTCGAGTATTTCCTCCTCGACCCCGGCTACGCCTGCCGTAGGCCGTCGCTGGCGCGTTACTTTCGCGAGCATTTCGCCTGGGCGCCGGCGCAGGCCGACTGCGCCGGCGGTCATGCCTACCTCAACGCCGGCCGCGACTTCGCCCGCCAGCCGCTGGGCCGCCTCGATCCCGAGCGGGTCTATGCGGTCGACTACCTGCTGGCCGAGGCCAACCAGCAATGGATGAGCCGCTGGGGCCACAGCATGCTGCGCCTGGTGGTGTGCGCGCCGGGCCGGCCGCGCGGCCCCGACTGCCGGCTGGATCTCGACCAGCACCTGGTGCTGTCCTACCGCGCCTTCGTCGGCGACCTGCAGCTGTCGAGCTGGGACGGCCTGACCGGCGTCTACCCCTCGCGGCTGTTCGTCCTGCCGCTGGAGCAGGTGGTCGAGGAGTACACCAAGGTCGAGCTGCGCAGCCTGGCCTCGGTGCCGCTCAAGCTGTCGCGCGACGAACTGGAACAGCTGGTCGCGCGCGCCGTCGAGCAGCACTGGAGCTACGACGGCGACTACTACTTCATCTCCAACAACTGCGCGGTGGAGACCCTCAAGCTGCTGCGCAGCGGCACCGCGCATCCCGATCTGCAGGCGCTCGACAGCATCCTGCCCAACGGCCTGCTGCAACTGCTGGCGGCGCGCGGCCTGGCCGACACCGCGGTGCTCGACGATCCCCGCGAGGCGCTGCGCCTGGGCTATCGCTTCGATTCGTTCCGCGAGCGCTACCAGGCCATGTTCGCCGTGCTGCGCCAGCGTCTGCCAATCGCCCAGGACAACGTCGAGGCCTGGCTGGAGCAGCCCGCCAGCGCACGCCGCGACTGGTTCGCCGAGGCCGACCTGCGTGCCAGCGCCGCCCTGCTGCTGCTGGAACAGGCGGCCCTGCGCCGCCAGCTGCTGCTGGCCCAGGACGAGCTCAAGCGCCGCTACCTGAGCGGCCGCGCCGCCGGCGACCCGAACCTGGACAAGGCCGGTGCGGCGCTGGAGCAGATACTGGCCGGCAGCGGCTTTCTCAGCCGCCCGGCCGAGCTGCTCGACGGCGGCTACGGCCTGCCCCAGGCCGGCGAATGGCACAGCCTGGAAACCCAGAGCCGGCAGCGCCAGCAGCAACTGCGTCAGCTCAGCGACGAGCTCGACGCGGAAGTGCGCAAGCTGCTGGCGCCCGCTCGCCTGGCCGAGCTGCAGGCCAACGAGGCCAACCTGGTGGCCCTCGGCGCGCACCTGCGCAAGTTGCACCAAGACAGCGGCGGCCTGCAGTTGCCCTGAGTTATACGGCCAGGAATCTGGTGTGCGCAGCCCGGGCGGCCCCGCGATACCCCGCACCCGCGACCGGCTAGAGAATCTCCTCGTCTTCCTCCGGCAACTGCGGGTCGACGCTCAGCCAGGGCAGCCGGCTGCGCACCCAGATATGCCGATCCGCCGGCGCACGCTCGGGCTGGTCGAGGCAGGCCACGCTGATATCCAGGCTGTGCGGGCTGAGCGCGCTGAACAGGGTCAGCTGGGCACCGCAGTGAGGGCAGAAGCTGCGCGTGCAGGTCGGCGTGCTGGCGTACTCGGCGGGCGTGCCGCGCAGCCAGCGGAAACTGCTCAGCGGCACCGTCAGCCAGGTGACCAGGATGCCGCCGCTGCTGCGCCGGCAATCCGCGCAATGGCAGTGGGCGATATCCGCGAGCGGGGCGTCGAAGACGTAGCGCAGCTGGCCGCAATGGCAGCCGCCCTGGTGCGAGGCGGGCATGGCAGGAACTCCGCGAAGGGCTCGCCAGCAGTCTAGACTCTGACGATCACCTCAACGCCCCGGGTTGCCCATGCGCACCTTGCTCCTGCCCCTGCTGCTGGTCGCCACGGCCCTGCTCGCCGAGCAGGACGACCGCGCCTGCATCGACTGGCTGCAGCGCTGGCAACTGGAGCTGCCGGCGCAGTTCGCCGGCTGCGCCGAGGAGGGCGACGGCGCGGCGCTGTACCAGGTCGCCGCCGGCCAGGCCGAGGCCCTGGAAGCCCTGCTGATCCGCCAGTTCGGCATGGCGCCGCTGGAGTTCCGCGGCTCGGACTGGGAGCCGGCGCGCCACGGCTACCGCCGCACGGCGGACGGCGAGCACCGCATCGTCCTGCACTCGACGCCGACCCTGGCCAACCGCCGCGAGGACTGGGAACGGCTCGACTTCCACCTGCGCATCAGCGCCCTGCCGCCGAGCTGAAGGCTTGCGCCGAGGCGCGCAGCTGGTCGACTATCGCCGCTTTGCCCATGGAAGAAGCTGCCGTGATCGACCTGTTGCTGGCCCTCTGGCCGCTGTTCGCCATGATAGTCGCCGGCTACTGGCTGCGCCTGCGCGACTTCCCCAGCGAGGCGTTCTGGCCCGGCGCCGAGCGCCTCAACTACTTCATCCTGTTCCCCGCCCTGCTGTTCTCCAGCCTGGCCCAGGCGCCGCTGAGCAACCCGGCGCTGCCGCGCCTGGCGCTGGCGGTACTGCTCGGCCTCGGCATCGCCTGGTTCGCCCTGCTGCTGCTGCGCCGCCTGCGCGGCTGGCCGGCCGGGCGTTTCGGCGCCTTCACCCAGGGCATCCTGCGC
>NZ_AVOF01000398.1:0-2662 GCF_000465935.2 Pseudomonas sp. EGD-AK9 | reverse complement strand
GCGGCGGCCGGCGCCGTGGCCACCCGGCACTGCGGGTGAGCGCCGTGGAAGGCGCTCAGCGCGGGCAGTTCGCTGGCCCCGACCAACAGCAGTTTCTCCGGGGTATAGCGGGCGAGCAGGGCGGCCAGGGCCTGCTGCGGGGTACGGGAAGAGGGGCTGGCAGTCATCGAACATCCTCGAACAGGGCGGCAAAGACTAACGTGGCGCCGGCAATCGGCCTAGAGCGAGGAGAAATTATGCGCTATGCCTTCTATAGCTGGCGGATTGCATAACTCCTGTCTTTACTACTCTTGAGTCGGTTATGGGCCGATGAACATTGGAGACCTAAAGTATGAGCATCACAAGGAAAGCTGTACCCCTGATTCTGGCCAGTACCCTGTTGACCGGTTGTGCCGGCCTGCAGAAGTCCGACTGGCCCACCTGTGCGGCGGTGGGCGGCGTTGGCGGCGCGGCGCTGGGGGCCATCGAAAGTTCCACCTGGGCCGGCGGCGGCGCGCTGGTCGGTGCCGGTATGGCCGCGGCCTATTGCTGGGTGCATGGCGCCGAGGAACAGGTCGCCGTGGTCGAGGAAGAAGTGGTGGTCGAGGAGGTCGTGGTGGCCGAACCGGCCGAGGCGGTGCGGGTCGAGTTGGACGTCAAGTTCGACTTCGACAAGGCCCAGGTCAAGGAAGAGAGCTATGGCGATATCAAAGCCCTGGCCGATTTCATGAAGCAATACCCGCAGACCAGCACCGTGGTCGAAGGACATACCGACTCGGTGGGTAGCGATGCCTACAACCAGGGCCTGTCCGAGCGCCGCGCCGGTGCGGTGCGCGACGTGCTGGTCAACCAGTACGGGGTCGAGTCCGGTCGTGTGCAGGCCGTGGGCTATGGCGAAAGCCGCCCGGTGGCCGACAACGCCACCAGCGACGGTCGCGCCATCAATCGTCGGGTGGAGGCCGAGGTCGAAGCTCAGCCCTGAACCGGCCCCGCGTGGCAACCGAGCCCGCGTTGTCCAGGTTTGCCTGGGCAGCGCGGGCTTTCTTGTGCAGTGGGGAGCGGCCGTCTTTACTCCAGTGATGCCGGCATAAGGCCGGTAACACAGGAGAAACCCACCATGAGAGCGAACCTTCCCAGGTTTATCCCCCTCCTCTTGGTCAGCAGTGTTCTTTCCGGTTGTGCCACGACTTCCAGTACGGGAGACGCGCCGCTCAACCAGGGGAACTGGCCCCTGTGCAGTGCGATTGGTGCCTTGGCCGGTGGCGGTCTGGGTGCAATCGAGAGTTCCACCTGGGCAGCAGGCGGCGCGGTCGCCGGTGCGCTGCTCGGTACCATCGTCTGCTATGCGCAGGACGGCGACGAGGACGGCGATGGCGTATTCGACCGCCGCGACCGCTGTCCCGGCACGCCCGCAGGCACCCCGGTCCGCCATAACGGCTGCCCGTTGCCGCAATATCCCGAGAGCGTCGCCGAGGCGCCGGCCATGGAGCCCGAGGCACAAGACGAGGTCATCGTCCTTAGCGACCTGGGCAACGTGCTGTTCGCCTTCGACTCGGCCGAGCTGACCGGCGAGGCGCGCGGTCTGCTCGCCGACGTCGCCACGCGCCTGACCGGCGCCAACCTGGTCGGCGTCCGGGTGGTCGGGCATACCGACTCGGTGGGGAGCGATGCCTACAACCAGGGCCTGTCCGAGCGGCGCGCGCGCAGCGTGGCGGATTTCCTCATCGCCCAGGGCGTGCCGGCCGGCAAGGTCAGCACCGAAGGCCGCGGCGAGAGTCAGCCGGTGGCGGACAACGGCAGCGATGCCGGGCGGGCCGAGAACCGGCGCGTCGAGCTGCACGTGTCGCGCTAGCGGTGCGGTGTTGCCAATGGGGGCCGCAAGGCCCCCGTGTTTTTCCGGCTCTGGTCATGCGGAGGGCAAGCGGTTAAGGTGCGGCACGACTAGAAAAAGAGCAGGCGAGGGCGGGGATGCAAGCACTGACGATGCTGGGTAAGGCGCTAGCCGGATTGTTCTGGCTGGCATTCGGCGCGGCCCTGGCGAAATGGCTGGGCAGCCCCTTCGAGCAACTGCTCTATCTGCTGGCGGCGCTGCTGCTGGTGATCCATGGCCTGGAACTCTGGCTGTTCGCCGCCTTGCTCAAGGGGCGCACCAACCCCTGGCAGGATCGCGTGCAGATCCTGTTGTTCGGCGTGTTCCACCTGCTAGCCCTGCAATCGGCCATGCCGGAGCAGGAGCCGGCGCTGCTCGGCGGCGAAGAGGCGGCCCATGCGTAACCTGGCCCTGCTGCTGTGCCTCGCTAGCGCTTCGGCCTGGGCCGAAAACCACCTCAGCGTCGCTTCCCACAGCCTGTTGCGCCTGCCCGTGACCGAGGCGAGGCTGCAGCTGGCACGCCTGGAAGTGGCCGAGCAGGGCACCCTGCTGATTCCGGCCGGCGTCACCGAGCTGCATATCGGCGAACTGCATCTGGGGCCCGCGGCGCGCATCGGCATCGCCCCCGGCGAGCAGCCGCTGCGTCTCGAGGTGCTCCAGGCGACGGTCGCCGCGGACGTCTGGATCAGCGCTCAGGGCGCGCCGGGTGGGGTGCTCAAGCCGGCCACGGCGGGACGCGAGCTGAGCCTGCGCCTGCAGCAGGCCAGTATCCAGTCGTTGACCCTGGACGTGCGCGGCGGTCGCGGGGCGCCG
>NZ_AVOF01000397.1:0-2678 GCF_000465935.2 Pseudomonas sp. EGD-AK9 | reverse complement strand
CCGGCGCCGACCTGCAGGTGACGCACGCCGGGCAGCGGCTCGAGCGGCACGGCGGTGCCCAGGTCGATCACCTCCAGCGCGGCGTCCAGTTCGCCGGCCAGCACGCTGATGGCTGCGCCGCCGTGGACGAAGTTGCTCAGCATCTGCCCGGTCACCGCCTGCGGGTAGGCCGACACGCCCTCGGCCACCACGCCGTGATCGCCGGCGAAGATGGCGATCCACAGCCTGTCCAGCCTCGGTCGCTCGCTGCCCTGCAGCGCCGCCAGCTGGATCGCCAGGGCTTCCAGGCGACCGAGCGAGCCGGCCGGTTTGGTCAGCTGTTGCTGGCGCGCCTCGGCCTTGGCCCGCGCCACGTGATCGAGCGGCTGGCAGGGGCCCTGCCACCAGTGCAGGCTCATAGCGCCTCTCCCTTGAGGATCATCGGTAACCCGGCGACGCAGAACTGCACGCGCCGGCTGCGTTCGGCCAGGGCCTGGTGCAGCCAGCCGGCCTCGTCGACATAACGGCGGGTCAGCTCGCCCATGGGCACCACGCCCAGGCCGGTCTCGTTGCTGACCAGCAGGATGCGCCCGGGCAGCTCGCCCAGGGTGTCGAGCAGCGCGTCGCGCTCGGCGGCCAGGCGCGCCTCGTCGTCCAAGAGCAGCAGGTTGGTCAGCCACAGGGTCAGGCAGTCCACCAGCAGGCAGCGCTCCTCGCGCGCCTGCTCACGCAGCACACGGGCCAGCGCCACCGGTTCCTCCACCAGCGCCCAATGCGCCGGACGGCGCGCACGGTGCTGGGCGACGCGCGCACTCATCTCGCCGTCCAGCGCCTGGCTGGTGGCGATATACACCACCGCCAGGCCGGACTCGGCCGCCAGCTTCTCCGCCAGCCGGCTCTTGCCGGAACGGGCACCGCCGAGGATCAGTTCAAGCATGTCCACTCCGTTGGGTGCGCCGTGCGCACCGTTGGCAGATCAAATACGTAGGGTGGATCGCGCTTTACCGATCCACCATTGGCAGGTGTCCAGCGATCACAGCGGTGGACGAACAAAGCGTCGTCCACCCTACGCCAGGCCACAGAGCGCCTTGAGTTGATCGGTATCCAGATGCGCCTCCACCAGATCGGCCAGGCGCTCGATATCGCGCTCGCGCAGGGCCTGGTAGTCCACCGCCTGCACCTCGCGCAGCCCGGCCCAGCGCAGCAGCGCGGCGCAGGCTTCAGGGCGCTCGAACAGGCCATGCAGGTAGGTGCCGAGCACCTGACCGTCGCCGCTCAGGCCGCCGTCGCGACGGCCATCGTCCAGGCTCACCGCGCCATTGAGGCCGGCGCCGGTGCTGACCCCGGCATGAATCTCGTAGCCGCTGACCTCGGCCTGCTCCAGGCACAGGCGGCCGCGCACGTTGCGCAATTGTTTCTCCGGCTCCAGCCGCGTTTCGAAATCGAGCAGACCGAGGCCCTCGCTGCTGCCGGCGGCGCCTTCCAGGCCGTGCGGGTCGTGGATGTGCCGGCCGAGCATCTGCAGGCCGCCGCAGATGCCCAGCAGCTTGCCGCCGTAGCGCAGATGACGGGCGATGGCGGCGTCCCAGCCCTGCTCGCGCAGCCGCGCCAGATCGGCGCGCACGCTCTTGGAACCGGGCAGGACGATCAGGTCGGCCGGCGGCATCGCCTGACCAGGGCCGACGAAACTCAGCTGCACCTGCGGGTGCAGGCGCAGCGGGTCGAAGTCGGTGTGGTTGCTGATGCGCGGCAGCACCGGCACCACCACCCGCAACGCGTCCTCGGCCTTGGCCTGCTGGCGGGTGTCGACGGCGTCCTCGGCCTCCAGGTGGAAATCCATCAGGTAGGGCAACACGCCGAGCACCGGCTTGCCGGTGCGCTGCTGCAGCCAATCGAGCCCCGGTTGCAGCAGGGCGATGTCGCCACGAAAACGGTTGATCACGAAGCCCTGGATGCGCGCCTGCTCGGACGGGCTGAGCAGCGCCAGGGTGCCGACCAGGTGGGCGAACACCCCGCCCTTGTCGATATCGGCGATGAGGATCACCGGGCAGTCCACCGCCTCGGCGAAGCCCATGTTGGCGATATCGCCGGCGCGCAGGTTGATCTCCGCCGGCGAACCGGCGCCCTCCACCAGCACCAGCGGGTACTGCCGGCGCAGACGCTCATGGGACTGGAGCACCGCGGCCATGGCCACCTGCTTGTAGCCGTGATAGGCCAGCGCCTGCATATTGCCCACCGCGCGGCCGTGGATGATCACCTGGGCGCCGGTGTCGCTGTTGGGCTTGAGCAGCACCGGGTTCATGTCGGTGTGAGGTTCGAGGCCGGCGGCCTGGGCCTGCACCGCCTGGGCGCGGCCGATCTCGCCGCCGTCGGCCGTCACTGCCGAATTGAGCGCCATGTTCTGCGGTTTGAACGGCGCCACCGCCACGCCCTGGCGCCGCGCCCAGCGGCACAGGGCGGTCACCAGGGTGCTCTTGCCGGCGTCGGAGGTGGTGCCCTGCACCATCAGAGTGGCGCCGATCATTGCCCCAGCTCCTCGGCGCACTCGCGCAGGGCCTGCTGCAGGCGCTGCCAGCCCGCCTCGTGCGGCGGCAAGCCGAAGCGCAGGCTATCGAGAAAGGGAAACAGCCGCACCAGGATGCCGCGCCGCGCCAGCGCCACGTGCCAGTCGCCGGCCCGCGGCGGGCAGCAGAACTGGA
>NZ_AVOF01000396.1:0-20041 GCF_000465935.2 Pseudomonas sp. EGD-AK9 | reverse complement strand
AGCCCGGCGAGCCCGCCGGCGCAGCCGCAACCCCAGCAACAGACGCCGCAGGACCCATTGCGCGATCTGCGCCAGCAGGCCCAGCGCGGCGATCTGGAGAGCCAGTTCCAGCTCGGCAGCAGCTACTTCGTCGGCCAGCCGGAGAAGAACCTCAAGCAGGCCGAATACTGGTGGAAGCAGGCCGCCGACAAGGGCCACGCCATGGCCGCGGTGAGCCTGGCCTACCTCTACACCGGGCGCGACGCACCGGAATTCGCCAACCAGCGGGGCATGCTCAAGTACCTCAACCAGTCAGCGGCCGCCGGCAACCCCATGGCCCAGCACATTCTCGGCAACCTCTACCGCCGCGGCGAAGGCGGCGTGCCGCGCGACCCGGACCAGGCGCGGCGCCTGTACCAGAGCGCCTGCCAGCAGCGCTACGAAGCCTCCTGCGCGGCGCTGGGCCAGCAGTAAGCGGGCCGTCAGGCGTCACAGATCACCTCGACGCTGTAGCCGTCCGGGTCGAGCACGCAGGCGGCGTAGCAGCCGGATTCGGCGTGCACTCCGGGTCGGCCGTCGTCCTCGCCGCCGGCCTGCAGCGCCGCGGCATGGAAAGCCCGCACCGCCTCGCGGTTGCCTGCCCGCAGGCGAAAAGGCGGGCACGCCTCGCCTACGGCGCGCCCCGGTACGGCGCTGAGCAGGTAGAGCAAGGCCGGCGCGCTGTCCCGCGGGCCGAAGCCGGCAGCCAGCCCCGCACCGTGCTCGCCCTCGTGTTTCAGCTCGTAGCCCAGGGGCGCCAGGGCCGCCCGATACCAGGCACGGCTGCGGCGGAAGTTGGCCACGGTGATGCACGGATGATCGATCAGCGAATCCTCGAACACCTCTCAGGCCGCCTCCAGACGTTCGCGCACTTGCTGTAGCTCGACATGACCGAGAAAGCCGCCGCTGTGGGCCGTTTCGCCGCGCTCGATGGCGCGGGCGAAGCACGCCGCCGGATCGGCGGCGAGCCGGGCCAGGTGACGGGCCAGATGCGGATGCTCCCGCTGCAGATCGAACAGCTGGTGGTAGTCGACCCAGCGGCCGATGCCGGCGAGGTAGGCGTCCGCCAGGCTGCGCCGTTCGCCCAGCAGCCAGTCGCGCTCGCTCAGCAGCCGCTCGAGGTAGCGACAACCCGCCGCCACCTGCTCGGCCCCCAGGCTGCGCAACAGCGCGCGTTGCGACTCGTCCAGCTCGGTCTTCTCGTAGGCCAGCCACAAGGGGCTGAAGGCGGCGAAGAAATCGCTCACCAGGTAGGCCAGCATCTGGTTGAGCGCATCGAACTCGGCGCTGCCCTGGCGCGGCGCCAGCGGCGAGCCCTCTGCCCGCGCCGCCAGGTGCAGCAGAATCGCCAGGCTCTCGCTCAGCGACTCACCGCTTTCCAGCAATAGCGTGGGTGTCTGGTACAGCGGGTTGAGCCGCTCGAACAGCGGGTCCCAGGGTTGCTCGAGCATCTCCACGCGACACAGCCGGTATGGCTGGCCGAGCCACTCGAGGGCGACGATGGCACCGAACGAACAACCTTGCGGCACGCCGTAGAACAGTATCGGTTGCATGAGAAGAACTCCTTGTCTGCCAGCGGTCGACGCGCCCTTCGCGTCACCTGCTGCCAGGCTAAGGGCGAATTAGGCTATATTCGGCCCTAATAAAATCGTTCCCCTGATGTTTATCCCGACGCCCCGCGCGCCCCCGGAGTCCGTCCCCCGTGAACAGTCCCACCACCCGCGTGCTGGCCCTGCTGGAACTGCTGCAGAGCCACGGCCAGCTCAGCGGCCGCGAACTGGCCGAACGCCTGGAAGTGGACGGGCGCACCCTGCGCCGCTATATCCGCCACCTGGAAGACCTGGGCATTCCGCTGACCAGCGAGCGCGGCCGCTACGGTGGCTACCGCCTGGTGGCCGGCTTCAAGCTGCCGCCCCTGATGTTCAACCTCGAGGAAGCCCAGGCCGTGGCCCTGGGCCTCCTGGCCACGACCAAGCTCGGCCTGGCCGAGACCGCGGCGGCGGTGGCCAGCGCCCAGGCCAAGCTGGAACGGGTGATGCCGGCCAAGCTGCAGCAGCGGGTGCGCGCCCTGAGCCAGAGCGCCACCCTGGATCTGCCGCGCAGCCGCGGCACCGGCGATCAGCTGCTGCTGGCCGAACTCGCCGCCGCCGCCCAGGAGCGTCAGCGCGTGCGCCTGGTTTATTGCAGCGAACAGGGCCAGTGCAGCGAGCGCGAGGTCGATCCCTACGGCCTGGTGTTCCGTCAGGGTCTCTGGTACCTGAGCGGCTACTGCCACCTGCGCCAGGCGCTGCGCTCGTTCCGCCTGGAGCGCCTGCGCGAGGTACGGACGCTGGACAGCCGCTTCGAGCGCCCGCACGACTTCGACGCCGCCACACACCTCAATGCCAGCATCGCCAACCTGCCGCGTGCCTACCCGGTGCGCATCCTGCTGCACACCGACCTGGCCGGCGCCGTCGCCGAACTCGGCGTCAACGCCGGCCTGCTGACGCCCGAGGGCGACGGCGTGCGCCTGAGCACCAGCACCGACAGCCCGACCTGGTTCGCCCGCCTGCTGCTGCGCCTGTCCTTCGATTTCCACATCGAACAGCCGGCGCAGCTGCGTGAAGCCCTGCGGCAGCAGGCGCAGCGCATGTTGCGCCTGGCCGCAGGCTAGTTCGCACGATTTCGCCAGCACTGCTTGCAGGCCTCGCCAACAGCGACGCAGCGACTAGGCTTCTGCCTGCCACGACACAACGAAAGGAGGCACGCCATGTCACAGGCAGAAGCGAATATCCTCGTCATCTGGGGCCGTCATTGGTTCGCCAACATGTGGGTCGGCAACCAGCAGGACAAACGCGACGAACTCATCGCCCACGTCAACAGCGAGCTGGGCGGCCTGGGCTTCAAGCTGGGGCGCGGCTGGCAGAACTACGATCCGGTGATTCGCCGCGCCGGTAGCCGCCCCAGCAGCTATGCACAAATCGCCGCCTGGGCGGCGCGGCAACCGAACCAGGGCCGCGCCGTCGCCCAGCAATTTCTCGACTGGGCGACCGGCGATGCCGTCGGGTTGATGCACCTACCGGTGGAGTTGCAGGACCTGGCCATCATCACCCACCTGGCCGAGGTCGGACGTGGCTACGTGTCGGCCCTGGAAGGATCGCTCTATCCGCTGATGCAGGACATCGCCAACGGCCAGCGCAACTGGAGCGACTACCGGGACTACGCGCCCGCGCTCAAGTACGCCGAAGACAGCGCCATGGACTGGGCGTCCTGACCGGCGTCAGGGCTGCAGATCGAACAGCGCCTTGCCGCTTTCCATGTCGCTGGGCGCGGAGAAGTGCTCGTGGAAGATCAGCCAGCGCCCGCCCTGGCGACGCAGGCACTGGGTCACGCGCATCCAGCAGGTCTGCAGCTCGCCCTTTTCATTGGTACCACCGCAGTGCAGCAGGTAGTGGGTCACGCCGAGATCGCCGGCGGCGGTGAAGGTCGGCTCGTGCGGTTCGAACATCCCCGGGCCGCTGCACATCTCCATGCAGGCCTGCCAGTGCGCCTGGTACGTCGGGCGCCCCTGGAAACGCAGCGGGCCGATGGCATCGTAGGCCACCACGTCTTCGGCGTAGTGGCTCATGATGCGCGCCACGTCCTTGCTGCGGCAGGCTTCGGTCCAGCCGTTCAGGGCATCTTGCAGTTCGTGCTGACTCATGTCGAATCTCCTTGTTGATATTCAGGCCTTGTGGCCACAACAGTCGTGGGCGGGCGCCGCCTGTTCGTACTCGTCGTGCAGGCGCGTCCAGTTGAGTCCCTTGCCGTCCAGGTCGGGCATGCCGTCCCAGCCCTCGCCGCGGCCGAAGGGGGTGAGGTCGAGGTAGTGGAAGCTGCTCATCAGCATTTCCAGGCCACGCGCATAGCAGGAATAGGTGTGGAACACCTGCTCGCCGTCGCGCAGGAACACGCTGACGCCGGGCTGTTCGCCCTGCAGGTGGTAGTCCAGACCCAGGCGCTGCAGCTCGGCCTGGTCGCGGTAGTTGTACTGCACCGGGGCCACCCTCTCGTCGCAGGTGGCCTGGTAGTCGTAGTTGAAACGGCTGCCGTAGGAGCTGTACCAGGGCAGCGTCCAGCCCATGCGCCGCTTGAAGGCGTCGAGATCGGCCAGCGGCGCGCGCGAGACCAGCACCAGGGTGGTGTCGCGCGCGTGCAGGTGGGACTGATGGCCGATGTTGTCGACCAGGCAGGAGCAGCCGTCGCAGCCCTCGCCGCGATCCATGTGGTACATGAAGTGGTAGACGATCAATTGGCTGCGCCCCTCGAACAGGTCGAGCAGACGCACCTCGCCCTGCGGGCCCTGGAAGCGGTAATCCTCCTCCACCGCCACCATGGGCAGGGCGCGGCGCGCGCGGTTGAGCGCATCGCGCTGGTGGGTCAGGGCCTTCTCCTGCTCCAGCAGCGCCTTGCGGGCGGCCAGCCACTGCTCGCGCGTGGCGACCTCGGGAATATAGCTGCGGTCCATAGCGGTTCTCCTGCCGATGGCGGCTCAGTGCCGGCCGGCCTGCAACTGCGCCGGCTGGACGTCCAGTTCGCGCACCGGGCGCACCTCCACGCAGCCGACACGGGCGGCGGGGATGTGCCCGGCGAGCTGGATCGCCTCGTTGAGGTCGCGCGCCTCCACCAGATAGAAGCCGGCCAGCTGCTCCTTGGTTTCGGCGAAGGGGCCGTCGGTGATCGCCAGCTTGCCGCCGCGCATACGCACGGTGGTGGCGCTCCGCACCGACTGCAGCGCCTCGGCGGCGAGCATGCGCCCGCTCTCCTGCACGGCGTTGGCGTAGGCGAGGCACTCGCTGTCATGCGGGCTGTCGGGGGAGCTGTGCAGCTCCTGTTCGTTGGCGTAGACGAGGCAGAGGTATTTCATGACGCGCTCCAGTTCCTTGGCGGGTGGGTACTGGATAGTCGAACGCGCCGGGGACGTTTCGACATTGGTCGGAAAAACTTCGTCGGAGCCGACGAACGGTAATAGGCTTGCGCAAAAACTGCGTCACAGCGATAAGCGGCCCATCCGCCAACGGACGCCTATTAACCGTCACCCTGCGCTCAACCCAGTCATTCGCCGCGCAGCCACAACGCCCGCCGCTGCGCGATCAGCCGTAGCGGTTCGCTCGCCCCCTGCTCCACCACGCCGCGGGCACTGCCCAGGCGAATCCGCCCCTCGGCATCCTGCGCCAGCAGACGGCGCATGCGCCGACGCCAGCACCAGGCGCCGATCCAGTCGGCGATGGCGTTCTGCAGATCCAGCGGCCACATGGCCGGCATATAGAACTCGGGCATGGCTGGACGCGACTTGTCGCACTCGTTCGAACCTTTCATGGCCTTTCCTCCTGTTCAGTGCCGGCTTCTGGCCGGGCTTGCGAGCAGGATGAAACGCGCCTATCGTTCAAACAAACGACAAATATCAAACCATTAGTTAATTATTATTTAACGGTCATGAACACGGCAGCCCCCATCTCCCTGCCGCTGCTGGAAAGCGATGTGCTGCGCACCTTCGTCGCCATCGCCGACAGCGGCAGCTTCACCCGAACTGCGGCGCAGGTGTTTCGCAGCACGGCAGCCGTCAGCCTGCAGATCAAACGCCTGGAGGAAAGCCTCGGCCAGCGCCTGTTCGTCCGCGAGGCCAGGCGCGTGCGCCTGACCGCCGAGGGTGAGCTGCTGCTGGGTTACGCCAGGCGCCTGCTCAGGCTCAACGAGGAGGCGGTGGCGCAGTTTCTCCAGCCGGCGCTGAGCGGCCGGGTCTGCCTGGGCATCCCGAACGATCTGAGCACCCGCGTGCTGCCTGGCGTGCTGACCAGCTTCGCCCGCAGCCATCCGGCCGTGCAGGTGGACGTCTGCGTGGGACGCAGCGTGGATCTGGTGGCCAAACTGGAGCTGGGCGAACTCGACCTGTGCCTGATCGAGACCGGCAATCAGGGCCTGGACGATACGCTCGGCGTGGTGGTCCATACCGAGCCGCTGGTCTGGGCAGGTCGCGACGGCGGCCTGGCGGTACAGCGCTCGCCGCTGCCGCTGGCCCTGGCCAATCCCGGCTGCGCCTGGCGCCGTGCGGCGCTGGACGCCCTCGACCGGATTGGCCTGGACTATCGCGTGGCGTACTCCTGCGATCAAAGTGCGGGGCTGGAAGCGGCGATGATCGCCGATCTGGCGATAGCCCCCTTCCCCCGCGGCCTGATCCGGCCGCCGCTACGTCGTTTGGGCGAGGAGCACGGCCTGCCGCCGCTGGACGACTACCAGATCAGGCTACTGCGCGGCACTCAGGCCAACGACGCGATCGAGGCACTCGCCACGCAGGTGATCCAGGCGTTTGCGCAGAGCTGAACGGCACGCATCGGATACGGGGCGGTGCGCATGGCCTGGGCGGCGCCGCGACGCCCTGCAGCGGCTAACCGCGATTGGCCGCCGCGACGATCAGCGCCTTCATCTCCGCCACCGCCTGCTTGAAGCCGACGAACAGCGCGTGGGCGACGATGGCGTGGCCGATGTTCAGCTCGTTGATCCCGGCAATCGCCGCCACCGCCTCGGCGTTGTGGTAGTGCAGGCCATGCCCGGCGTTGACGATCAGGCCATGCTGCAGGCCGCAGGCGACGCCGTCGCGGATACGCGCCAGTTCGCGGGCGGCTTCCTCGGGGGTGTGGGCATCGGCGTAGCGCCCGGTGTGCAGTTCGATGGCCGGCGCACCGACGCGCCGGGAAGCCTCGATCTGCCGCGCCTCGGCGTCGATGAACAGCGACACCTCGCAGCCGGCGCGGGAAAGCCGCTCGACCGCGGCGGCGATGCGCGCCTCCTGGCCGGCCACGTCGAGGCCGCCTTCGGTGGTCAGCTCCTGGCGGGTTTCCGGCACCAGGCAGACATGCGCCGGGCGGATCTGCTCGGCGAAGTCGAGCATGAAGTCGGTGACGCCCATCTCGAAGTTCATCCGCGTCTGCAGCACCTCGGCGAGGATTCGCACGTCGCGATCCTGGATATGCCGGCGATCCTCGCGCAGGTGCACGGTGATACCGTCGGCACCGGTCTCCTCGGCATCCAGCGCGGCTTTCACCGGATCGGGGTAGCGGGTGCCACGGGCCTGGCGCAGGGTGGCGACGTGATCGATGTTCACGCCTAGCAGGATTCGGTTGGCGTCAGTCACGCTTGGGCTCCTTGAGCGTCATGAAGAGTTCGCGGCTGACCAGCGGTCGGCCGCCCAGATGGGGTGCCAGCGCCTGACGCATCAGGCGCTTGGCCGCGGCCAGGGCGCCGGGGGCGCTCCAGTCGGCCTCGGCCATGGCCAGCAGGTCGCGACCGTGGAACACCCCGGGCTGCAATTGCGCCACCGGCACCAGGCCGGCGTCCAGCTGCCAGCGGTACAGGCCGTCGGGCGCGACCGGCGCGCCCTGCTGGTCGCGATCCAGGGCGAAACCATAGCCCAACTCGTCCAGCAGGCGCCATTCGAAGGCGCGCAGCAAGGGCTCCAGCGGCCGGCCCTGGGCCAGGGCGGCAAGGGTCAGGGCATAGTGTTCGAGCATCCGCGGGTGCGGGTCTTCGGCCGGCAGCAGGCGGATCAGCAGTTCGTTGAGGTAGAGCCCGGAGAACAGCGCCTCGCCGCTCAGCAGCAGCGGAATCCCGGCGCTTTCCAGACGCCCGACCGTCTTCAGCTCGCCACGCCCGCGCAGTTCCAGCTCCAACGGGGCGAACGGCCGGGCGATGCTGCCGGCCTTGCCGCGCGCGGCGCGCAGCACGGCACGCAGGCGCCCTTGGGGGGTGAAGAAATCCACCAGGGCGCTGCTTTCCTTGTACGGACGGCTATGCAGGACGTAGGCGGCGTGGCTCATCGGCGTGGCTGCCTGGGTACTCTATGACGGGCACCAAAGGTGCGCACGGCGCGGTCTACTCCAGGTAGCCCAGCGAGCGCAGCGCGCGCTCGTCGTCGGACCAGCCACCCTTGACCTTGACCCAGAGGTTGAGCATGACCTTGGAGTCGAACAGCACCTCCATGTCCTTGCGCGCCTCCTGGCCGATGCGTTTGATGCGCTCGCCCTTGTCGCCGATGATGATCTTCTTCTGCCCGTCGCGCTCCACCAGGATCAGCGCATGGATATGCAGAATGCGCCCTTCCTGCTTGAACTCCTCGATCTCCACGGTGATCTGGTAGGGCAGTTCGGCGCCGAGCTGACGCATGATCTTCTCGCGCACCAGTTCGGCGGCGAGGAAACGGCTGGAGCGGTCGGTGATCTGGTCTTCCGGGAAGAAGTGCTCGCCTTCCGGCAGGCGCTCGGCCACCAGCTGCTCCAGAGTGTCGAGGTTGCTGCCCTGCTGCGCCGAGATCGGCACCACTTCGGCGTTCGGCAGCTGCTGCTGCAGCCATTGCAGGTGCGGGATCAGCTCGGCCTTTTCCTCGAGGCGGTCGACCTTGTTCACCGCCAGGATCACCGGCCCCTGCACGTACTGCACGCGCTCGAGCACCATCTGGTCTTCGTCGGTCCAGCGTGCGCGGTCGACCACGAAGATCACCACGTCGACGTCCTTGAGCGCCGAGGCCGCGGTCTTGTTCATGTAGCGGTTGAGCGCCTTGTCGCTGTTCTTGTGCAGGCCGGGGGTGTCGACGTAGACCGCCTGGATCTCGCCCTCGGTCTTGATCCCGAGCATGTTGTGGCGCGTGGTCTGCGGCTTGCGCGAGGTGATCGCCAGCTTCTGCCCGAGGATATGGTTGAGCAGCGTCGATTTGCCCACGTTGGGGCGACCGACGATGGCGACATAGCCGCAGCGGCTCACAGGTGCATCAGTCATTGCCGTTCTCCACCCCGAGGGCGATCAGTGCCGCAGCCGCGGCGACCTGCTCGGCGATACGCCGGCTGCCGCCCTGGCCCAGGGTCTTTTCATTGAGCAGGGCCACCTGGCACTCGACCATGAAGGTACGGCAGTGCGGCTCGCCCTGAATGTCCACCACCTCGTAACGGGGCAGTTCGCAGGCGCGCGATTGCAGAAACTCCTGCAGGCGCGTCTTCGGGTCCTTGTTGGTGTCGACCAGCGTCAGGCCATCCAGCTCGCCGGTCAACCAGTCCAGCACTCGCTCGCGCGCCGCCTCCATGCCGGCATCCAGGTAGATGGCGCCGATCAGCGCCTCCAGGGCATCGGCGAGGATCGACTCGCGGCGGAAACCGCCGCTTTTCAGCTCGCCAGAGCCCAGGCGCAGGTACTCGCCCAGCTCGAAGCCGCGCGCCAGCACGGCCAGGGTCTCGCCCTTGACCAGGCGCGCGCGCAGGCGCGACAACTGGCCCTCGCGCGCCTGCGGGAAGCGCTCGAACAGCGCCTCGCCGGCGACGAAGTTGAGGATGGCATCACCGAGGAATTCCAGGCGTTCGTTGTTGCGCCCGGCGAAACTGCGATGGGTCAGGGCCAGAACCATCAGGTCCTGGTCCTTGAAGCTGTAACCGAGCTTGCGCTCGAGGCGGGACAGGTTGGAACTCACGGCATGCGTACACGAAATTCTTTGTCGAAGGTCGCCACCAGATCGAGGTTCTCGATCAGCGGCTCGCGTTTCTCATACTTCAGGTGGACCAGGAACTCGTTGTTCTCCACCTTGACCTTGACCACCTCGCGCAGGTTCAGGTCGCGGATGTTGTTGACCTGCATGCCCTTGCTGACATGGTTGTAGAAATCGCCGACGGTGCGCACTTCCTGCGCCTTGTCGGTTTCCACCGAGGTGATGATCTTTTCCATCGACATGTAGTCGAGGTAGTGCGGCATCATCTTGAATGCGGTGCTGGCGAAAAAAGCCACCACGGCCAGTACCACCAGCCAGCCCAGGATGGACAGGCCCTGCTGCGAACGCGCGAAAGTCATGTGTATCCCCAATAGACGGTCTTGTTTGGAGCCTTGCGGCAAGACTATTTATAGCCTGCGGCGCTGCCGAAAGCAGCGCGCCAGTACTCAATGAATCAGGCCGACACGGGAGAAATTGGGCAGGTTGCTGGTCTTGGGCTCCGGCCAGCTCATCCAGATGGCGAAGGCCTTACCGACGATATGATCGTCCGGGACCATGCCCCACAGCTCCTGCGGGATCTTGCGGTCGCGCCAGTAGCGGCTGTCGTTGGAGTTGTCGCGGTTGTCGCCCATCATGAAGTAGTGCCCTTGCGGCACCACCCACTCGCCGCCGGGTTCGCGGCGCATGCGGCTCATTTCCTTGCGGATGGTGTGCTGCACCTGGCCCAGGCGCTCCTGATAGAGCATCGCGCTGCCCAGGCTGCCGGCTTCTTCGCCGAGCAGTTTCTCCGCGACCGGCTCGCCGTTGATCAGCAGACGCTTGCCCTGGGTGTACTGGATGCGGTCGCCGGGCAGGCCGACCACGCGCTTGATGTAGTTGATGGTCGGATCGCTGGGGTAGCGGAACACCATGACGTCGCCGCGCAGCGGGTTGTCCACCTCGATCACCTTGGTGTCGAGCACCGGCAGGCGGATGCCGTAGGCGAACTTGTTGACCAGGATGAAATCGCCCACTTCCAGGGTCGGCTTCATCGAGCCGGAGGGAATCTGGAACGGCTCGACCAGGAAGGAGCGCAGCACCAGGACGATGGCCAGCACCGGGAAGAACGACTTGCCGTACTCGACCAGCAAGGGCTCCTTGCTCAACCGCTCCAGCACGCGCTCGTCGGGCTCGTCGACGCGCCCCTGATAGGCGGCGATGGCCGAGCGCCGGCGCGGCGCCAGCAGAACCAGGTCGACCAGAGCCAGAAAGCCGCAAACGGCGACCGCGATAACCAACAGGAGCGGGAAATTGATCGACATAGAGCCTTAGCTATCCAACCTGAGCACGGCAAGGAAGGCTTCCTGTGGGATTTCCACGTTACCGACCTGCTTCATGCGTTTCTTACCAGCCTTCTGCTTCTCCAGCAGCTTTTTCTTACGGCTGACGTCGCCGCCGTAACACTTGGCCAGTACGTTCTTTCTGAGCGCCTTGACCGTGGTCCGCGCGATGATCTGGCCGCCAATGGCGGCCTGGATCGCCACGTCGAACATCTGCCGCGGGATCAGTTCCTTCATTTTCTCGGTCAGTGCCCGGCCCTTGTAGGCCGCGTTGTCGCGATGCACGATCAAGGCCAGGGCATCGACCTTGTCGCCGTTGATCAGCACGTCCAGCTTGACCAGGTTGGCCGACTGGTAGCGATCGAAATGATAGTCCAGCGACGCATAGCCGCGGCTGGTCGACTTGAGCTTGTCGAAGAAGTCCAGCACCACCTCGTTCATCGGCAGGTCGTAACGAACCTGAACCTGAGAACCGAGGAACTGCATGTCGCGCTGCACGCCGCGCTTCTCGATGCACAGGGTGATGACGTTGCCCAGGTGCTCCTGCGGCACCAGGATGGTCGCGGTGACGATCGGCTCGCGGAAGTCGGCGACGGCCGAGACATCCGGCAGCTTGGACGGGTTGTCGACGGTGATGGTTTCGCCGGTCTTGAGCTCGAGCTCGTAGATCACGCTCGGCGCGGTAGTGATCAGGTCCAGGTCGTATTCGCGCTCCAGGCGCTCCTGGATGATCTCCATGTGCAGCATGCCGAGGAAGCCGCAACGGAAGCCGAAGCCCAGCGCATCGGAGCTTTCCGGCGCGTATTGCAGCGACGAGTCGTTGAGGGTCAGCTTCTGCAGGGCATCGCGGAAGTCCTCGAAGTCGTCGGAGCTGACCGGGAACAGGCCGGCGTAGACCTGCGGCTGGATTCTCTTGAAGCCTGGCAGAACCTCGACCTCGGGGGTCGAAGACAGGGTCAGGGTGTCGCCCACCGGCGCACCATGAATGTCCTTGATGCTGGCGATGATGAAGCCCACTTCACCGGCTTTCAGATCGGCAGTGGCGGTGTGTTTCGGGGTGAAGACGCCGACGCTGTCGACCAGGTGCACCTTGCCGGTGGACTTGACCAAGATCTTGTCACCTTTCTTGACGCGGCCCTGACGCACGCGCACCAGCGAGACCACGCCCAGGTAGTTGTCGAACCAGGAGTCGATGATCAGCGCCTGCAGCGGCGCTTCGATATCCCCGGTCGGCGCCGGAATGGTCTGCACCAGGCGCTCGAGCACCTCGTCCACGCCCATGCCGCTCTTCGCGCTGCAGGCCACGGCGTCGGTGGCGTCGATGCCGATGATCTTCTCGATCTCGTCCTTGACGCGATCCGGGTCGGCCTGGGGCAGGTCCATCTTGTTCAGCACCGGCATGACCTCGAGGCCCTGCTCGATGGCGGTGTAGCAGTTGGCCACCGACTGCGCCTCGACACCCTGACCGGCATCGACCACCAGCAGCGCGCCCTCACAGGCCGCCAGGGAGCGGCTGACCTCATAGGTGAAGTCGACGTGACCGGGGGTATCGATGAAGTTCAGCTGGTAGGTCTTACCGTCCCGCGCCTTGTAGTGAAGGGTAACGCTGTGGGCCTTGATGGTGATGCCGCGCTCACGCTCCAGATCCATGGAGTCCAGGACCTGAGCCTCCATTTCACGTGCAGCGAGGCCGCCGCACATCTGGATGAAACGGTCAGCCAAGGTGGACTTGCCGTGATCGATGTGGGCAATGATGGAAAAATTGCGGATATGACTCAGGTCACTCACGGATCAACACTCGAAGAAGGCACAGGCAAGACGCTTGCCGAAAATAGCCGCGGATTGTACCCGATCCCTCGCGACCGCGTCACGTGCACACCGCGCTGGTGCAGATACGCAGAAGGGCGCCCGAAAGCGCCCTTCTTCAGCGTTGCCCGGATTACTCAGCCAGCTTGAAGGTGATAAAGCTGGCACGCCCCTGGCGCAGCACGCGCATCGACACCGAACGGTTCTTCGGCAGCTCCTGCGCGACCTTGGCGAAGGTGGCGGTGGAGTCGATGGCCTGGTTGTTCAGGTGGGTGATCACGTCGCCCGGACGCAGGCCGATCATCGCCGCCGGGCCGTTGAGCACCTCCTTGACCACCACTCCCCCCTTGAGGTCGAGACCCTTCTTCTGCTCGGCGGTCAGCTCCACCACGCTAACGCCCAGGCGGTTGTTGCTGCGTTCGCCGCCCGGCGTGCCGGCGGCCGCCAGCTCCTGCCCCTCTTCCGGCAGGGTGCCGATGGTGAGCCTGAGCTTCTTGCGCGAGCCTTCGCGCACCACGTCCATCTCGGCCTTCTCGCCCGGCTTGAGGCCGCCGACCAGATGCGGCAGGTCGGCCGACATGACGATGGGCTTGCCGTTGAGGCTGAGGATCACGTCGCCGACCTGCAACCCGCCCTTGTCCGCCGGGCCGTCCTCCAGCACCTGAGCGACCAGCGCGCCGGCCGGTTTGTCCAGGCCGAAGGATTCGGCCAGGTCCTTGTTCACTTCCTGAATCACCACGCCGAGCCAGCCGCGGGTGACCTTGCCGTCCGCCTTGAGCTGGTCGGCCACCTGCAGCGCCACTTCCATGGGAATGGCGAAGGACAGCCCCATGAAGCCGCCGGAGCGGGTGAAGATCTGCGAATTGATGCCGACCACTTCGCCCTGCAGGTTGAACAGCGGACCGCCGGAGTTGCCGGGGTTGATCGCTACGTCGGTCTGGATGAACGGCACGTAGCTGTCGCTCGGCAGGTTGCGGCCCTTGGCGCTGACGATGCCGGCGGTCACCGAGTGGTCGAAGCCGAAGGGCGAGCCAATGGCCAGCACCCACTCGCCGACCTTGAGTTCGTCGGACTTGCCCAGGCGCACGGTGGGCAGATTCTCGCCCTCGACCTTGAGCAGGGCCACGTCGCTGCGCGGGTCGGCGCCGATCAGTTTGGCCTCCAGCTCACTGCGGTCGGACAGGCGCACGATGATCTCATCGGCATCGGCGACCACATGGTTGTTGGTCAGCACATACCCATCGGCGGAGATGATGAAGCCCGAGCCGAGCGACTGCGCCTCGCGCTGGCGACCGCCGCCGGGGCCGCGCGGTACTTGGGGAATGTTGCGTTCGAAGAACTCGCGAAACATCGGCGGCAGGCCTTCCAGGTCGGGCATGCCCGGCTGAATGCCGGCCACCCGCTCCGGCATCTTCTGCCGGGTACTGATATTGACCACCGCCGGCGAGGCCTCCTCCACCAGTTCGGTGAAGTCGGGCAGGCTGGCCTGGGCCAGCAGACTCTGCCCCCAGAGCAGGGCAACCGCCAACAGCGGCGCAACGGATCTGAGCTTTCTCATCGACTACGACTCCCCATATGGAACGCAAACACTCTCAACTCGCCGCCGGCCCACCGGCCAGCAGCGCACGCAGGACAACGGGTTGCAAGGTCGGATCGTCGGCGACGCGCGACGCGCGCCAGCGCACCAGCAGCCAGGTGGCGAATAGACCGGCAAGAGCGCCGAGGATGACCCAGGGCTCGCTCAGGCCGAGGCCGTCGGCCAGCAGGGCGGCGCCCAACAGGCCGAGCAGCGGCAACAGATAGACCAGCAGCGAGCTGCGCACCAACAGGTCTTCGCGCACGCCGATCACCACAGCGTCACCCACCGCGAGCTGCAACTGACAGAGGGCGCGCACATAGCCACGCTGGCGGCCGACGCCGAGACGCTCCATCAACCCTTGGCCGCAGGCGGCATTGGCCGAACAGCTGGAACAGGTGCTCTTGCGCAGTGTCTCGACCCAGACCGCGCCGGGCTCGACCGCCACCACGCGCCCCTGTTCTTCGATCATTGACTGACCTGTTCGGAGGCCCCGGCACGCATGGACAGGGCGATACGTTCGGCGGTGCCCAGGGGGATCTCGCCGACCACGGTGACCATCACGTCGCCGGCCTCGGTAGCCATGCGCCGCGACACCGCGACGGTAGGGCCGAGCTGGCTGCGTGCATCTTCCACCACCGCCCCCTGCAGGGGCTCGAGAAAGACCGAGAAACGCGCCAGGCCGTCGCCGTACATCAGGCAGGCGACCGCCTCGTCGGAGGCAGGACTGCGCCGCAGTTGAGCGGCGTTGAGGGTGAAACCGGGGGGCAACCAGTCCGAACGCCAGCTGCCTTCGACCACCTGATCGACCGAACGCAAGCGTACCGGACGGCAGCGCGAGCTGGGTTGCAGGGCGCCTGCTTCGGGGGCCGCGGTCTGCAGCTGGGTGAACTGGAAGCGCTCCAGCAACTGACCCTTTTCGTTGAGCAGCAGGGATTTCAGCGGCAGACCGGTTTCCTGGTCCAGGTGCAATTCGAAGCCGTAGCGATGCTGATCCTTGGGTGCCAACACCAACACCACGGCATTGCGTCCGGCGATGCGCGACTGGCCGGCGACGCGGATGTCGTACCAGTTGCCCAGTTGCTCGGCGTCCAGATGGCGCGCCGGCCAGGCCTGGGCGTCGCCGACCTGGTCGGCCAGCGCGCCGCTGACGCATTGGGTCTGGCCGTCGACCTTGAGCACTTCCTGGGCCGGGCCGTCGAGCTGCAGCAGGCGTTCGCGGATCGAACCGCCCTCCTCTACCCGATGCCACACGCTGTGGGTGGAGAAACTGCCGTTGCGCTCGTAAACGAAGGTGCCCTGAAAGCTCTGCCCACGCTCGGCTTCGGCGAGGCGCTTGAGCCAATCTTGTGCATCAGCGGCATGAACCGGCAACGCCAGCCAGCCGCTGAGAAGAAAGAGAGGGATCGCGCGCATGTGACTCCTTAGCGGTTTTCCAGGCTGGCGGCTCGCGCATAAGGCAATGCGGTCTCACCGGCACTCATCGCCGCCTGCTGCGTGTGCTGGCGCAGGTAGGTCGGCAGACGCTGCTCATGCCAGCCGGCGGTGCCGGGCTTGGCGGCTTCGCTCGACGCCTCGCCGCTGCTGTATCCGGCCAGCAGCGCCGGCCCTTGCACCTGCGGCACAGACAGCGTCGGCGCAGCGTCCTGCTGGGCCAACTGACTGCCGCTCAGTTCGTCCTGGTTGTACAGGCGCACGCCGGCAAGCACTGCAACGGTCACCGAAGCAGCCACCGCGAGACGACCGACACTGCGCCACAGCGGCGCCTTGCGCACCGGCACGACCTCGTCGGCCAGCGCCGCCGAGACCGCCGCGGCGATATCCAGGCGCGGCTCCAGCAACTCCCTGTGCATAGCCGCACGGGCGATCTGGTAACGCGACCAGGTGCCACGCAGCTCGCCATCCTCACTGGCCGCGAGCACACGCCGCAGCTCCAGTTCGTCCGCTTCGTTATCCATCACCGCGGACAGCGATTCCTGCAGGGTTTCACGACTCATGGTGTTCCTCTCTTGGCTGTCGCCGCTGCCTCAGGCTTCCTGCAACAAAGGTTGCAGAGATTTATCAATGGCCTCACGCGCACGGAAGATCCGCGAACGCACGGTACCCACCGGACACTGCATGACGCTGGCAATGTCCTCGTAACTCAGACCCTCGAACTCGCGCAGGGTCAAAGCCGTGCGCAAGTCGTCCGGTAGCTGGGCGATGGTTCGATGCACCGTGGCCTCGATCTCGTCGCGCAGCAGTGCCCGTTCCGGTGACTCGATGTCCTTGAGGGCGTGGTCGCCATCGTAGAACTCCGCGTCATCGCTACTGACATCACTATCTGGCGGCCGCCGACCGCGGGACACCAGATAATTCTTCGCCGTGTTGATGGCGATGCGGTACAGCCAGGTATAGAACGCGCTGTCACCGCGAAAGTTTCCAAGCGCCCGGTACGCCTTGACGAAGGCTTCCTGGGCAACGTCCTGAGCCTCGTGGGTGTCGTGCACGAATCGCACGATCAAACCGAGGATCTTGTGCTGATACTTCAGCACCAACAGATCGAAGGCGCGCTTGTCACCGCGCTGCACTCGTTCGACCAGTTGCTGATCATCTTCCTGGGTTAGCATGCACTCTCCTCATGATGCTTGGAGGAGGCTTGCGCCCCTGAGCGAATCAGCCTGCCAAGATAGACTCGGGCCTCGCGCAAAAGTTCTCCCCTCCAAGCAAGCTTCCCGCAGAGTCTGTTTTTCCCTCTGCCGGAGCGGCGCCAACGGGACGCATCCCGCTCGCGCGAATAATTTATCGCCACACGTTTTCCCAATTGATCGACGGTTTGACCGAAGATCGAGCGGGCACGCGCCGGCGCTCTCCCTTATATGGGCGACCCTGTATGGAACCTTAACGACTAAGAAAGTTCCCGAGCACTGCGGTCGGTCATAAGCTGGCTATTGTGCCGCCGACCCTCTCTATATACTAGGGCTCGCATTCCCGCGGAATTCGGACATGAACCAACACTTCCAGCACGACGTTCTGGTCATCGGCAGCGGCGCCGCCGGCCTGACTCTCGCCCTCACCCTGCCCGCCCAGCTGCGCATCGCCGTGCTGAGCAAGGGTAACCTAGCCAATGGCTCGACCTACTGGGCGCAGGGCGGCGTGGCGGCGGTGCTGGACGACACCGACACCGTCGAATCCCACGTCGCCGACACCCTCAATGCCGGCGCCGGCCTGTGCCGTGAAGACGCCGCGCGCTTCACCGTGGAACACAGCCGCGAAGCCATCCAGTGGCTGATCGACCAGGGCGTGCCCTTTACCCGCGACGACCAGACCGCGCGCGAAGACGGCGGCTTCGAATTCCACCTGACCCGCGAGGGCGGCCACAGCCACCGGCGCATCATCCACGCCGCCGACGCCACCGGCGCGGCGATCTTCAACACCCTGCTGGAACGGGCTCGCCAACGGCCCAACATCGAGCTGCTAGAACAGCGCGTGGCGGTCGACCTGATCACCGAGCGCAAGCTCGGCATGTCTGGCGAACGCTGCCTGGGCGCCTACGTGCTGGATCGCGCGCGCGGCGAGGTGGACACCTTCAGCGCGCGTTTCGTGATTCTCGCCACCGGCGGCGCGGCCAAGGTCTACCTCTACACCAGCAACTCCGACGGCGCCTGCGGCGACGGCATCGCCATGGCCTGGCGCGCCGGCTGCCGGGTGGGCAACCTGGAATTCAACCAGTTCCACCCCACCTGCCTCTACCACCCGCAGGCGAAGAACTTCCTGATCACCGAGGCGCTGCGCGGCGAAGGCGCCCTGCTCCGCCTGCCCAGCGGCGAGCGCTTCATGCCGCGCTTCGACGAACGCGGCGAGCTGGCCCCGCGCGACATAGTCGCGCGCGCCATCGACCACGAGATGAAGCGTCTCGGTATCGACTGCGTCTACCTGGACATCAGCCACAAGCCGGCGGAGTTCATCAAGAATCACTTCCCCACCGTCTACGAACGCTGCCTGGGCTTCGGCATCGACATCACCCAGGAGCCGATCCCGGTGGTGCCGGCGGCGCACTACACCTGCGGCGGCGTGGTGGTCGACCAGCACGGGCGCACCGATGTACCCGGCCTGTACGCCATCGGCGAAACCAGCTTCACCGGCCTGCACGGCGCCAACCGCCTGGCCAGCAACTCGCTGCTGGAATGCTTCGTCTACGCCCGTTCGGCCTGCGCCGATATCGTAGACCAGCTCGACCAGGTCGCGATGCCGGCCGACCTGCCCGGCTGGGACGCCAGCCAGGTCACCGACTCGGACGAGGATGTGATCATCGCGCACAACTGGGACGAGCTGCGGCGCTTCATGTGGGACTACGTCGGCATCGTGCGCACCAACAAGCGCCTGCAGCGCGCCGAGCACCGCGTGCGCCTGCTGCAGGGCGAGATCAACGAGTTCTACAGCAACTACAAGGTCAGCCGCGACCTGATCGAGCTGCGCAACCTGGCGCTGGTCGCCGAACTGATGATCGAGTCGGCGATGCGCCGCCGCGAGAGCCGCGGCCTGCACTACACCCTGGATTACCCCGAGCAGTTGGCCGAGGCGCGCGACACTATCCTGACCCCGGCATAGCCCAGCGCCGGCGGCTGAACTTCAGGCGCAGACGCAGGCGCCTGTGCAACTCGCGCGGCAGCGCATCGCGGGGAATGCACAGGCCGCGACTGAAACGCTCGCCCGGCAGGCGAAAGCGCAGCACCACCGCCAACGGCAAGGCCAGGCTATCGGGGCGCAGTTGCACCGGCTGCCAGCCCCGCGCGGCGCTCCACAGCTGCCAGCCGAGGGCGTCGCGACGCAGCCCGCGCAAGGCATGGGGCGAAGTCAGCAGGATATGCCGCGGCAGCACCCAGGCGGCATGCGCCAGGCACAACGCCAGCGCCAGAACCTTGCCCCACAGGGGCACGGCGGCCAGCCAGGGCGCCAGCAGCGCCAGCGCCAAAGCGGCCAGATAGAGCCTCAGCAGCCCGCGCGAGGGCTGCCAATGGCATTCGAACACCTCACTGAGGTTGGACACGGTCCAGGATCATGCGCACCATGCGCTTGAGGTCGGCGTCTTCCGGCTCGCCGCGCTGCATGAACCAGCCGAACATGTCCTGATCCTCGCACTCCAGCAGCTTGCGGTAGCGCGCCCGGTCGTCGGCATCCAGGTTGGGGTAGACCTCCTTGACGAAGGGCACCAGCAGTACGTCCAGCTCCAGCATGCCGCGACGGCTGTGCCAGAACAGGCGGTTGAGTTCGGTTGCGTCGACCATGGAACGGCTCCTTGAAAGAGGCCGGCAGTATAACGGCGAAAAGTCTCGCTGTTGACCCGAAGCGACGACCGCGCCCGCTGACAAGCGCCTATCGCGCCCTCTATGATGACGCCCCTGTCTTTTCTCCAGCGACTCGATTCCCACCATGGCCGATAGCGCGTACTTCACCCTCCTCGACCACGAAGGCCTGCTCGCCGTGCGCGGCGCGGATGCCGGCAAGTTTCTCCAGGGCCAGCTGACCTGCAACCTCGACTACCTGTCCGCCACCCAGTCCAGCCTGGGCGCCCGCTGCACGCCCAAGGGGCGCATGCTGTCGAGCTTTCGCATCGTCCCGGTGGATGGCGGCTACCTGCTAGCGATGGCGCGCGAGCTGGTCGCGGCGCAACTGGCCGACCTGCAGAAGTACGCGGTGTTCTCCAAATCCAAACTGAGCGACGAAAGCGCCGCCTGGGTGCGCTTCGGCCTGGCCGGCGGCGACGCCCTGCTGGCCGAGCTGGGCCTGGAGCTGGGCGCCGAGCGCGATACCCTGGCCAGCGCCGGCGAGCTGCTGGCCGTGCGCCTCGGCGACGGC
>NZ_AVOF01000395.1:0-2683 GCF_000465935.2 Pseudomonas sp. EGD-AK9 | reverse complement strand
GTGGTCTGGTAGGGCATGGCGGCCAAGCTGGCCCTGGCCGAGGTGCCGCTCAAACGCTTTCTCGACGAGGCGCTGATCCCCTACGAAGCGGACGAAGTCACCCGGCTGATCCTCGACCGCCACGACGCCGCCGCCTTCGCCCCGATCAGCCACCTGAGCGTGGGCGACCTGCGCGACTGGCTGCTGCTGGAGCGCACCGACAGCGCGCGCCTGGCCGCCGTGGCGCCGGGGCTGACGCCGGAGATGGTCGCCGCGGTGAGCAAGCTGATGCGCAACCAGGACCTGATCCTGGTGGCGAAGAAATGCCAGGTGGTCACCCGCTTTCGCAACACCCTGGGCCTGCCCGGTCATCTGGCCGTGCGCCTGCAGCCCAACCACCCCACCGACGACGTGCGCGGCATCGCCGCCAGCCTGCTCGACGGCCTGCTCTACGGCGCCGGCGACGCCTGCGTGGGCATCAACCCGGCGAGCGATTCGCTGCCGACCCTGATGCGCCTGTGGGAGATGCTGGACGAGGTGCGCCAGCACTTCGACATCCCCATGCAGAGCTGCGTGCTGACCCACGTCACCACGCAGATCCAGGCCATCGAGGCCGGCGCGCCGGTGGACCTGGTATTCCAGTCCATCGCCGGCAGCGAGGCGGCCAACGCCGGCTTCGGCGTGTCCCTGGCGATTCTGCGCGAGGCGCACGAGGCGGCGCTGTCGCTGGGCCGCGGCACGCTCGGCGACCACTGCATGTACTTCGAGACCGGCCAGGGCAGCGCGCTGTCGGCCGGTGGCCACCATGGCGTCGACCAGCAGACCTGCGAGGCCCGCGCCTACGCCGTGGCCCGCGAGTTCCGCCCGTTGCTGGTCAACAGCGTGGTCGGCTTCATCGGCCCGGAATACCTCTACGACGGCAAGCAGATCGTCCGCGCCGGCCTGGAGGATCACTTCTGCGCCAAGCTGCTGGGCCTGCCGATGGGCTGCGACGTGTGCTACACCAACCACGCCGAGGCCGACCAGGACGATATGGACAACCTGCTGACCCTGCTCGGCGCGGCCGGGATCAACTTCATCATGGGCATCCCCGGCGCCGACGACATCATGCTCAACTACCAGAGCACCTCGTTCCACGATGCCCTGTACCTGCGCAAGGTGCTGGGCCTGAAACGCGCCCCCGAGTTCGACGCCTGGCTGGCGCGCATGGCCATCACCGAACCCGGCGGCCGCCTGCGCGAGATCGGCCGCGGCCATCACCTGCTCAAGCAACTGCCGCAGATTTCCGGAGCCGCCTGATGAACGAGTCCGAGCCGGCCCAGGCCGGTATAGAGCTGGCCCAGGCCGAGGTGAAGCTGGCCCAGGCCAACCCCTGGGACGAGCTGCGCGCCCACACCTCGGCGCGTATCGCCCTCGGCCGCGTCGGCTGCAGCCTGCCCACCGCCGAGGTGCTCAGGTTCGGCCTGGCCCACGCCCAGGCGCGCGACGCCGTGCACCGCCCGCTGGACTTCGCCGAACTCAAGCAGCAGTTGCACGGCGCCGGGTTTCGTACGCTGAAGGTGCGCAGCAACGCCGAGGACCGCCAGAGCTACCTGCTGCGCCCGGATCACGGCCGCCACCTGCACGACGACTGCCGCGTGCAGCTGCAGCACGAGCTGCCGGCGCCTGAGCTGGCCATCGTCCTGGCCGACGGCCTGTCGGCCATCGCCGTGCAGCGCCACGCCCTGCCGCTGCTGCTGGCCTTTCGCGAACGCTTCGCCACCGACTGGGCCAATACCCCGGTGGTGCTCGCCGAGCAGGGTCGCGTGGCCATCGGCGACGGCATCGGCGAGGCACTGCGCGCGCGCCTGGTGATCGTCATGATCGGCGAACGCCCGGGACTGTCCTCGCCGGACAGCCTCGGCCTGTACCTGACCCACGCCCCGCGCATCGGCTGCCCGGACAGCGCGCGCAACTGCATCTCCAACGTGCGCCCCGAAGGCCTGCCCTACGCCCTGGCGGCGCACAAGCTCGACTACCTGACGCGCCAGGCGCTGCGCCTGCGACTGAGCGGGGTGCAGCTGAAGGACGACAGCACGCTGCAGGCACTGCCGCGCGCCTGACAAGGCGCCGGCGGCGGGTTAAGGTGAAGTTCCCCCACTTCAGAGGAACTCACCATGCCCTGGTACGCCTGGCTTATCCTGGCCCTGGCCTTGGGCTCCATCCTCGGCAGCCTGCTGCTGTTGCGCGACACGGCGAAGAAGCTGCCGCTGAGCGAGGAGCAGCTCAAACGCATCCGCGAGCGCAACGCCGAGCAGGATGCCAAGGATGCGCGCGAGCGCTAGCCTGGCGCTGCTGGCCCTGCTCGCCGGCTGCGCCGGGCAGGCGCCGCCGAGGACCGATGATGGCTGCAGCCAGGCCTTCGCCGCCTGGCAGAGCGCCAGCGCTGCCGCACGCGACAGCCGCTACCGCCTGATTGCGGGGTTTCCCGGCCTGCGCAGCGACCGCCTCGCCGCCGCATTGGGCGAGCAGGCGCACAGCGCCGAACAGCGCCGCCTGTGGCTGGCGCAGCTGGCCGCCAACGACCGCGACGCCCAGGCAGTGGAACAGGCGACGCTGGGCAGTGCGCCAAGCGCGGCACTGGAGACCTGCCGCCAGCGCCAGCAGGCCCGCCTGCTGACCGACGCCGCCGCCTTCGAGCGCCTGCGCCAGGCCGCCCGCGTCG
>NZ_AVOF01000394.1:0-2697 GCF_000465935.2 Pseudomonas sp. EGD-AK9 | reverse complement strand
GGCATGGGCGCGGGCGGTGCGCCGCAGCTCCTGCAAACCTCGACCAGCGGCGGCGGGCGCAACAGCATGGCGCAGTTCGGCCAAGGTGGGCAGGGCGACCGCTGGAAGCTGGATTCGCAGCCGGAAGCGCCGCGCACACCGTTCGAGCTGCGCGCGGGCTTCGTCGTGCCGGCCACGCTCATTTCGGGCATCAACTCCGATCTGCCGGGCCAAATCATGGCCCAGGTCGCGCAGGACGTGTACGACACACCGACCGGCAAGCACCTGTTGATCCCGCAGGGATCGCGCCTCGTCGGCTCGTATTCGAGCGACGTGGCCTACGGTCAAGCGCGCGTGCTGGTTGCGTGGCAACGCATCGTGTTCCCCGATGGCAAGGCGATGGACATTGGCGCGATGCCAGGCGCGGACAGCGCGGGATACGCGGGCTTCCACGACCAGGTGAACAACCACTATGTGCGCCTGTTCGGCTCGGCCTTCCTCATGTCCGGCGTGACAGCAGGCATCACCTACAGCCAACGCCAGAACCAGGCCACAAACACCTATGGCGCACCGAGCGCCAGCAGTGCCCTAAGCGAAGCCCTCGGCCAGCAGCTCGGCCAGGTTACGGCGCAACTCATCGCCAAGAACCTGAGCATTTCGCCGACGCTGGAAATTCGGCCGGGGTATCGCTTCAACGTCGTGGTCACGAAGGACATGACGTTTTCCAAGCCGTACCGTTCCTTCGATTACTAACGCCATAGGAGAAAAGCACCATGAAGCCGAAGTTTTTAGCCGCTAAATTGGCCCTCGTCATTGCTGTTTCGAGCACGCTGGCGGTCACACCTGTGCAGGCTGGCATCCCCGTCATCGACGGCACCAACCTGTCGCAGAACATCATGACGGCCATCGAATCGGTGGCCCAGACGCTCAAGCAAATTGAGCAGTACAGCACCCAGCTCCAGCAGTATCAAAACCAACTCCAGAACACGATGGCCCCGGCCGCGTATATCTGGGATCAGGCGCAATCGACCATCAACGGGTTGATGAACGCGGTCAACACGCTGGATTACTACAAGACCCAACTCGGCAGCCTGGACAGCTACATCGGCAAGTTCCAGGACGTGAACTACTACAAGAACTCGCCGTGCTTTACGGCGGCAGGGTGCTCCGACGCGGAACGCGCAGCACTTCGGAATGTGGCCCAGCTCGCGAGCGAGTCGCAGAAGAAGGCCAACGATGCCTTGTTCAAGGGCCTCGATAGGCAGCAAACGAATCTCACGGCCGATGCAGCGACGTTGCAGCGTCTTCAATCGGCAGCGCAGGGCGCGCAGGGCCAAATGCAGGCCATCGGCTACGCCAACCAGCTCGCCAGCCAGCAGGCCAACCAGCTCTTGCAGATTCGTGGCCTGCTGATCGCGCAGCAGAACGCGATGGCAACCAAGATGCAGGCCGACGCCGACAAGGAAGCCCAGCAGGCGGCAGCGGCCGCACAACTGCGCCAGGGCAGCTACCGGGCCAGCCCGGCGCGCACCTGGTAAGGGGGATTCATGAAAGCAATCAAGGCTCTGTCCTTGGCCTCGGCCGCCCTCGTGGCGGCCTTGGTCGCCGGCTGCGACAACAAGCCGGCCACGGCCCCCATGCCGGAAGTGAACGACGAGAACTGCAAGCCCGAGAACATCGCCAAGATCGAGGACAAGGGCGTCCAGCAGGCTTTTTCGTCGCTGTGCTTGCGTCGTGGTGGGGATTTCAAGCCCAGCCCGAAACGCGAATGGTGAGGTGCTGACGATGAGAATGCCAGCCAATCTAAAAACCCTCGCCCTGCCGCTGTTCGTCTGGCTGGCGTTCTTCGCGGTCGATGCCCACGCGGCCATCGACAACGCCGGCGTGTTCGATAGCGTGCTGGATCGCTACCAGGCCGCCGCGAGCGGCTGGGCCGGTGTCATCACCACGGCCGCAACCTGGCTCTTCTGGACGCTGGTTGTGATCTCGATGGTCTGGACGTTCGGCATGATGGCCTTGCGCAAGGCCGACATTGGCGAGTTCTTCGCGGAGTTCGTCCGCTTCACGATCTTTACCGGCTTCTTCTGGTGGGCGCTAACCAACGGCCCTAACTTCGCCTCGTCCATCTATGCGTCGTTGCGGCAGCTCGCCGGCAACGCGACGGGCCTGGGCAATGCTCTGTCGCCCTCGGGCATCGTGGACGTGGGCTTTGCGATCTTCGACAAGGTGATGGATCAGTCCTCGGTGTGGTCGCCGGTGGACAGCATGGCCGGCATCCTCATGGCCGTGGCGATCCTGGTCATCCTGGCCCTGGTCGGTGTGAATATGCTTCTGCTGCTCGCGTCGGGCTGGGTGCTCGCCTACGGCGGCGTGTTCTTCCTCGGCTTCGGTGGTTCGCGCTGGACTTCCGACATGGCGATCAACTACTACAAGGTCGTCCTGGGCGTGGCCGCGCAGCTCTTCGCAATGGTGCTCCTGGTGGGCATCGGCAAGACCTTCCTCGATGACTACTACTCGCGCATGAGCGCCGGCATCAGCCTCAAGGAAATGGGCGTGATGCTGATCGTCGTCATCATCCTCTTGGCGTTGGTCAACAAGATTCCGCCGCTCATCGCCGGGATCATCACCGGCGCGAGCGTGGGCGGTGCCGGCATCGGCCAGTTCGGTGCAGGTGCTGCGTTGGGTGCCGCAGGCATGGCAGCAGCAGCGGCCGCGACC
>NZ_AVOF01000393.1:0-2700 GCF_000465935.2 Pseudomonas sp. EGD-AK9 | reverse complement strand
CAGGCCGAGCGGGGCGCCGAGGAAGGCGACGAAGAAGACCGCGCCGCGCAGCAGCCCTTGCCGCCAGCGCCTAGTCTTGAGCTGTATCGGCGCCTGGGCGAATGGCCGGCGCCGGATTCGCGCATCGATCTGCTCGCCTAGCCGGGCGATTGGCAGCGCTTGACAAGGGGGTGGCGTAAACGTATGTTTCAAACGCCTGTTTGATTGCTGGGCCGCGAATGCCTGGCCCAGCAGCCGGGAGTGATCCCGAAAGCGACCGACAAGCCGGTCACCCCAACTACTAGGAATCCACCGCAGAGGTTTACCGCTATGCCTGATTACAAGGCCCCCTTGCGTGATATTCGTTTCGTCCGTGACGAACTGCTGGGCTACGAAGCGCACTATCAGAGCCTGCCTGGCTGCCAGGACGCCACTCCGGACATGGTCGACGCCATCCTCGAAGAAGGCGCCAAGTTCTGCGAGCAGGTGCTGTCGCCGCTGAACCGTGTGGGTGACATCGAGGGCTGCACCTGGAGCGAATCCGGCGTGAAGACCCCGACCGGCTTCAAAGAGGCCTATCAGCAGTTCGTCGAAGGCGGCTGGCCGAGCCTGGCGCACGACGTCGAGCACGGCGGTCAGGGCCTGCCGGAATCCCTCGGCCTGGCCATCAGCGAGATGGTCGGTTCGGCCAACTGGTCCTGGGGCATGTACCCGGGCCTGTCCCACGGTGCGATGAACACCCTGAGCGCCCACGGCACCGACGAGCAGAAACACACCTACCTGACCAAGCTGGTGTCCGGCGAGTGGACCGGCACCATGTGCCTGACCGAGCCGCATTGCGGCACCGACCTGGGCATGCTGCGCACCAAGGCCGAACCGCAGGCCGACGGCAGCTACAAGGTTTCCGGCACCAAGATCTTCATCTCCGCTGGCGAGCACGACATGGCCGACAACATCGTCCATATCGTCCTGGCCCGCCTGCCCGATGCGCCGGCCGGTACCAAGGGTATCTCGCTGTTCATCGTGCCGAAGTTCCTGCCCTCGGCCGACGGCGGCGTCGGTGAGCGCAACGCGGTGTCCTGTGGCTCGATCGAGCACAAGATGGGCATCCACGGCAACGCCACCTGCGTGATGAACTTCGACGGCGCCACCGGCTTCCTGATCGGCCCGGCCAACAAGGGCCTGAACTGCATGTTCACCTTCATGAACACCGCTCGCCTGGGTACCGCGCTGCAAGGCCTGGCCCACGCCGAAGTCGGCTTCCAGGGTGGCATCAAGTACGCCCGCGAGCGTCTGCAGATGCGTTCGCTGACTGGCCCGAAAGCGCCGGAAAAAGCCGCCGACCCGATCATCGTGCATCCGGACGTGCGCCGCATGCTGCTGACCATGAAGGCCTTCGCCGAAGGCAACCGCGCCATGGTCTACTTCACCGCCAAGCAGGTCGACATCGTTCAGCACAGCCAGAACGAAGAAGAGAAGAAAGCCGCCGACGAACTGCTGGCTTTCCTCACCCCGATCGCCAAGGCCTTCATGACCGAAGTGGGCTTCGAGTCCGCCTCCCACGGCATGCAGATCTACGGTGGCCACGGCTTCATCAGCGAGTGGGGCATGGAGCAGAACCTGCGCGACTGCCGCATCTCGATGATGTACGAAGGCACCACCGGCGTGCAGGCCCTCGACCTGCTGGGTCGCAAGATCCTCATGACCCAGGGCGGCGCGCTGAAGAACTTCACCAAGATCGTGCACAAGTTCTGCCAGGCCAACGAGGCCAACGATGCCGTCAAGGAGTTCGTCGAGCCGCTGGCCAAGCTGAACAAGGAGTGGGGCGACATCACCATGAAGGTCGGCATGGCGGCGATGAAGGACCGCGAGGAAGTCGGGGCCGCTTCGGTGGACTACCTGATGTACTCCGGCTACGCCTGCCTGGCCTACTTCTGGGCCGACATGGCGCGCCTGGCGGCCGAGAAACTGGCGGCCGGCAGCGGCGACGAGGCCTTCTACAAGGCCAAGCTGCAGACCGCTCGCTTCTACTTCGCGCGCATCCTGCCGCGTACCCGCATGCACGTCGAAGCCATGCTGTCCGGCGCCAGCAACCTGATGGACATGGACGAAGAGCACTTCGCCCTGGGCTTCTAAGCCTGCCATCCGCTGGTCGAAGAACGCCGCCCCTCGGGGCGGCGTTTTTTTATGCCGGTGCGCTGGCGATAACGGAATGTCGCAACCCGTCGCTGTTTTCGCCGCAGCAAGCAGGCAAAATGCCGTCATCTCCGTGATGGACGTTGCCGCGATGCGTCTCGCCAGCCTGCGCCTCAGCCATTTCCTGTCTTCGCTGCCGTTGCTGCTCGGCGGGCTGCTGGCGGCGCGCTTGCCGGTGCTGAGCGAGTTCTTCGTCTCGCTGTTCAATGTACTGCCGACCCTGTTGCTGCTGCTCGGCGGCGCCTTCTGCCTGGGCTACGGCCGTCAGCGCGAGCTGTTCCTGCTGCTGGTGCTGTACCTCGCCTATTTCCTGCTCGACATCCAGGTCGACCATTTCCGCGCCGGCGGCCAGGTGCGCGAGGATGCGGCCCTGGTGTTCCACCTGGTCTGCCTGCTGTTGCCGCTGTTCTATGCCCTCTACGGGTGCTGGGAGGAGCGCTCGCACTTGGCCCAGGACCTGCTCGCCCGCGGCGCCGTGCTGCTGGCGCTGGGGGGGCTGGCGCTGGGCCTGGCGCGGCGCTATCC
>NZ_AVOF01000392.1:0-2702 GCF_000465935.2 Pseudomonas sp. EGD-AK9 | reverse complement strand
CCATAGAGCACCAGGGCCACCGCCAGCAGCAGCAGGCTGGCCAGCTGGGTGGCGCTGGTCAGGCTGTAGAAGCTGTACCAGGTCTTGTAGATGGCGGTGGTGAAGGTGTCGAAGTTGAACACCGACACCGCGCCGAAATCGGCCAGGGTCTCCATGATCGCCAGGGCCAGGCCAGCGCCGATGGCCGGCCGCGCCATGGGCAGGGCGACACGCCAGAAGGCCTGCCAGGGACTCTGCCCGAGCACTCGCGCGGCCTCCATCAGGCCCTTGCCCTGGGCCAGGAAGGCGCCGCGGGCGAGCAGGTAGACGTAGGGGTAGAACACCAGCACCAGGACGATGATCACCCCGCCGATGGAGCGCACCCGCGGCAGGCGCAGGCCGCTGCCGAACCACTCGCGCAGCAGGCTCTGCAGCGGCCCGGCGAAATCCAGCAGGCCGACGAAAACGAAGGCCAGCACATAGGCGGGAATGGCGAAGGGCAGCATCAGCGCCCAGTCCAGCCAGCGCCGCCCGGGAAACTCGCAGAGGCTGGTGAGCCAGGCCAGGCTGACGCCGAGCAGGGTCACGCCGATGCCGACGCCGAGTACCAGGGTCAGGGTATTGCCGATCAGCCGCGCCATCTGCGTCTGCCACAGGTGCGCCCAGATCTGAGCGTCCACCTCGTGCCAGCTGAGCAGCAGCACCGACAGCGGCAACAGCACCAGCAGGGCAACGGCGAAGACGATGGGGTACCAGCGACGCTGGACGGGATGCGGCACGCGGATTCCTCGACGGCGGAAAAGACGACGCCCCGGCTGGGCGGGGCGTCGAAGTATAACGGCAGCAGCGCGGATCACCGAGGGTACGCCGTGACGCACCCGCGGCGCTCTCGCCAGCAGCTTACTGCCAGCCAGCGCGATCCATCAGCATGGTCGCTTCGGCCTGGCGCTTGCCGGCCACTTCGGTGGCGATGGAGTCGGCCTTGAAGCTGCCCCAGGCGGCCACTTCCTCGGACGGCGCAACTGCCGGGTTGGCCGGGAATTCCTGGTTGACGCCGGCGAAGATGCTCTGCGCTTCCGGGGTGGTCATCCACTCCAGCAGCTTGCGGGCCTGCTCCGGGTGCGGCGCGTGCTTGGTCACGCCGGCGCCGGCCAGGTTGACGTGCACGCCACGGTCGTTCTGGTTCGGCCAGAACGGCTTGACCTTCAGATCCGGCTGCTGCTTGTGCAGACGGCCGTAATAGTAGGTGTTGGTGATGCCGACGTCGCACTGGCCGGCGTCGATGGCCTGCAGCAGCGCGGTGTCGTCGGCGAACACGTCGGTGGCCAGGTTGTTCACCCAGCCCTTGACGATCTGCTCGGTCTTCTCGGCGCCGTGGGTCTCGATCAGGGTGGCGGTCAGCGACTGGTTGTACACCTTCTTGCTGGTGCGCAGGCACAGGCGGCCTTCCCAGTTCTTGTCGGCCAGCGCCTCGTAGGTGGACAGCTCTTCCGGCTTGACCCGCTCGGTGGAGTAGAAGATGGTCCGCGCGCGCAGCGACAGGCCGGTCCAGCTGTCGCTGCTGGAACGGTACTGGGCGGGGATATTGGCGGCGATCAGGTCCGACTTGGTCGGCTGCAGCACGCCTTCCTGCTCGGCCTGCCAGAGGTTGCCGGCGTCGACGGTGATCAGCAGGTCGGCCGGGGTGTTGGCGCCTTCGGCCTTGAGGCGGGCGATCAGCGGGGCTTCCTTGTCGGTGATGAACTTCACCTTGACCCCGGTCTTTTCGGTGTAGAGATCGAATACCGGCTTGATCAGCTCGTCGATACGGGCGGAGTAGACCACCACCTCATCGGCGGCCTGGACGGCGCTTGCCAGGGTGCCGAGGGTGAATGCAGCGAGCAGCGCGTTGCGAGCCTTCATGGGACCAGCCTCTTGTGGATGAAAAAAGTGGCTGAATAGTAGTGAATGTTATTTGCCTTCTCAACGTAAATACGTCAACAAAAGTCAACGAGTGTTACAAGGCGCGCGCCAGCTCCGGCAGGTCGCCGCTCAGCCCCAGCGCCTGACGCACGAACAGCGCCTTGGCCTCGGCCTGGCCATCGACCAGATCGAGGCCGACGTTGCGCAGCAGACGCACCGGCAAGGGGTCGGCCTGGAACAAGCGCTGGAAGCCCTCCATCGCCGCCATCATCGCCAGGTTGTGCGGCATGCGCCGGCGCTCGAAGCGGCTCAGCACGCGCTCCTCACTCAGGTTCTCGCCACGCTCGGCGGCATGCAGCAGCACCTCGGCCAGCACCGCGGCGTCGAGAAAGCCCAGGTTGACCCCCTGCCCCGCCAGCGGGTGGATGGTATGCGCGGCGTCGCCGATCAGCGCCAGCCCCGGCTCGACGTAACGCTTGGCATGACGCTGACGCAGCGGGATGCACAGGCGACGGTCGGCATGCAGCACCTGGCCGAGGCGGTGCTCGAAGGCCTTGCCCAGCTCGACACAGAAGCCTTCATCGTCCAGCGCCATGAGCCGCTCGGCCTCGCTCGGCAGGGTCGACCAGACGATCGAGCACCAGTGCTCGCCCGCCGCGCCGGCTAGCGGCAGGAAGGCCAGCGGGCCGTCGTCGGTGAAGCGCTGCCAGGCGGTTGCCTGGTGCGGGCGCTCGACCCGCACGCTGGTGACAATGGCGTGGTGCAGGTAATCCCACTCGCGGCTGGCGCAGCCGGCCAGGCGGCGCACCGCGGAGTTGGCG
>NZ_AVOF01000391.1:0-2713 GCF_000465935.2 Pseudomonas sp. EGD-AK9 | reverse complement strand
TACAGACAGTGGCGCATCTGGCCAGCACCATGGGGCGTGAATCCGTCCCCACCCACGACACCCCCACGCCGCCGGGCCCTTGTTGCCGCCGCCACCCTCGCGGCGCTGCTGGCCGCCGCATGGCTGGCGTGGTGGGCGCTCGTGCCCACCAGCGATGAACTCGCGCGCCGCGTGGAGGCGGTGTTCGAGGCGCGCATGGGCCAGAAGCTCGTGGTGGGCCAGGTGCGCTGGCGCGTGCTGGGTCGGCCGATGGTCGAGGTGCTGGACGCGCGCACGGTGCAGCCCGAAGTGATCCGCGTTCGCCGGGTCGCGATCTACCCGCAACTCATGCCTTTGCTGCGGCAGCGGCTCGCCATCGACCGCCTCGAATTGGACGGCGCCTTGGTGCCACACGGTGCCATGGCCGCGTACCGCGGCAAGACGCCGGACGAAAGCGGCGCCATGTTCGTGCGCGCGGTGGCATTCAATGACCTGACCTACATCTCGTACAGCGGCATCCCGGTGGTGTACGAGGGCGACATTCACTTTGACGACGACCGCCTGGTGCACCGCCTGCGGCTGCGTCGTCCCGGCGTGGAGCCGCCGGTCTCGCTGGATGCCACGCGCGACGGCAAGGCCGACGGTGGGGCAGACCTTTACCAGCTGCGCGTGCAGGCCGCTGGCGGATCGGCGCGCGGACAGGCGCGGCTGGCCACCTCGGCCGAAGGCCGCATGGTCCTCACGGGCGAACTCGCACCGCGCGGCGTGGAGGTGAACGCGCTGCTCGAGGCCTTTCACCGCCACTCGCCCATCAATGGCGCCGCATCGGGCGAGACGGAACTGCGCGCCGAAGGCGATACCGCGGGTGAACTGTTCCGCACGCTGCACACGCGCAGCGTGCTCAGGGTGGAGCGCGCGAAGATCCTGCGCTTCGACATCGACAAGGCCGTCAAGTCGCTCGGCGAGGACCGCGCTGGCGAGACCCCGCTGGACAGCCTCACCGGTGTCATGGACACGCAGAACACCGAGCAAGGCATGAAGACGACGTTCACCCAGGTGGAAGCGGTGGCGGGCAACTACACCGCCACTGGCCAGGCCACGCTCTACCGGAAGCGCGTCGATGCACAAGGCCAGCTGGAGATCGGTGGGGGCATCGTCGACGTGCCCATTTCGGCGCATGGGCCGCTCCGCAAACCGGAGTTCAGCATCGCCTGGGGCACCATTGCAGGCGCCGCCATCGGCACGGCGGTGTTGCCGGGCATCGGCACCGTCATCGGGGCCAAGATCGGCGGGGCGGTGACGGGGCCGCCCAAGGCGCCGCCAGCCAGCCCGCGCTCGCGATGAAGGCGGCCCCGTCAGTCAGTCTGGCTTTGAGGCTTGTCCGCGGCTGAGCAGCGCGTACAGGATGATCGCGCCGAAGGTGGCGGTGCCGATGCCACCGAGTGCGAAGGCGCCGATCTTCAGCGTGTAGTCGCCGGTGCCCAGGATCAGCGTGATCGCGGCCACCAGCAGGTTCTTGTTGTTGGAAAAATCGACCTTGTTCTCGACCCAGATGCGCGCCCCGGCGATGGCGATCAGGCCGAACACGACGATGGACACGCCCCCCATCACCGCCAGCGGGATCGCCTGGATCAGCGCGCCGAACTTGGGGCTGAAGCCGAGCAGGATGGCGATGCACGCGGCCACCACGAACATGGCGGTCGAGTAGATCTTGGTCGCGGCCATCACGCCGATGTTTTCCGCGTAGGTGGTTAAGCCGGTGCCACCCGCCGCGCCGCTGACCATGGTGGCCACGCCGTCGCCGATGAAGGCCTTGCCCAGGTAGGGGTTGAGGTCGCGCCCGGTCATGGCGCTCACGGCCTTGACGTGGCCCAGGTTCTCGGCCACCAGGATCAGCGCCACGGGCGCGATCAGCAGCATGGCCTGCGCCTCGAACACCGGCGCGGTGAACTTCGGCAGGCCGAACAGCGGGGCTGCGGCCATCGCCGAGAAGTCGATCGGCTTGCCCAGGCCCAGGCCGTTGGTGAGCACGGCGTAGATCAGGCTCGCCACGATCAGGCCCACCAGGATCAGCAGGCGCTGCGTCATGCCGCGCGTGTACACGGCGACCAGGCCCACGCTCAGGAAGGTCACGGCCTGCATCCAGGCATCGAAGCCGGTGGGCGCCATGTTCTTGATCGGGATGGCCGCGAGGTTGAGGCCGATCACGGCGACCACCGCGCCGGTGACCACCGGCGGCATCAGGCGCTCGATCCAGTGCACGGCCACGTCGCTCTCGACCTCTTCCACCTCCATGCCCTTCATGGGCGTGGTCCTGGTGTGGCGCTCGTTGGTCAGGTGCACGATGAAGCCGATGAGCGTGTAGACCGCACCGCAGACAATGATGCCGCCCAGCACCACGCCCAGGTTGGTGTTCAGCCCCGGGCCGGCATAGCCGCTGGCGGCGATCACCACACCGATGAAGGCGAAGCTCGAGCCCAGGTAGCTCGGCACCTTGCCACCGGTGATGACGAAGAAGATCAGGGTGCCGATGCCGCTCATGAGGATGGCGACGTTGGGATCGAAGCCCATGAGCAGCGGGGCCAGCACGGTGGCGCCGAACATGGCGATGACGTGCTGCACGCCCATCACCGCGGTCTGCGGCCAGGGCAATCGCTCATCGGGCGCGATCACGCCCCCGTTGTCGAGCGTGGAAGCGGGTTTCTCCGTCCAGTTGAGCAGGCCCATCGGATGT
>NZ_AVOF01000390.1:0-2719 GCF_000465935.2 Pseudomonas sp. EGD-AK9 | reverse complement strand
CGTACCCGCGCGCCGCGGCGCTCGGCGTGCAGCAGCACCTCGGCGCCGGGCGGCGAGTACTTCACCGCGTTGGAGAGGAAGTTGGCCAGCACCTGCTGCAGGCGCATGGCGTCGACCCGCACCCGCAGCGGCGGGCATTCGGCCAGGCGCAGCTGCACCTGGTGCTGGGCGGCATAGGCCTGGTTGCTGGCCAGGGCCTCCGCCAGCTGCTCGGCGAGCGCGCAGGGCTGCAGGTCGAACTGCATCTTGCCGGCTTCCAGCTTGTCCATGTCCAGCAGGTCGTTGATCAGGTGGCTGAGGCGCTGGCTGTTGGCCTGGGCGATGCCGAGCATCTGCTGCATGCCCGCCGGCACCGCGCCGAGGGCGCCGCCGTTGATCAGGCCGAGCGAGCCGGCGATGGCGGTCAGCGGGGTGCGCAGCTCGTGGCTGACGGTGGAGACGAACTCGCTTTTCAGCCGTTCGATGCGCTTGGCCTCGCTCTGGTCCATGGTGGTACCGGTGATGCGCAGCGGATAGCCGTCGGCACCGCGCTGGATATAGCCGCGCAACAGCACCGGCAGCGGCGTGCCGTCGACGCACAGCAGGCGGCAGTCGATGGTGAAGTAGGTGGCACCCTGGCGCAGCGCCTGCATCAGGCTGGTACGCGCCGCCGCCAGGTCGTCCGGGTGCACCAGGCGCTCCCAGCCCAGCGGGTCGTCGGCGAAGCCAGGCGGGCCCTGTTCGGGGTGGCCGAGCATCTGCCAGCCGCGCGCCGAGGCGAAGAAGCTGCCGGCCTTGAGGTCGATGTCCCACCAGCCGTCGTTGCTGCCCTTGAGCGCCAGGGCCAGGCGTTCCTCGCTCAGGCGCAGCTGCTCGGTGATGCGGTCGGCCAGTTGCTGCACCTGCGCGCGGCGCTGGCTGAGGCTGCTGACCAGGAAGAACAGCAGCAGGCCGATGCAGCCGCCGAGCGCCAGCAGCGAGCTCTCGCCGCGGTGGGCGTCGGCGAGAAAGCCCGGGGCATGGTGAAAGTGCAGGCGCCAGCTTTGGCCGAACAGCTCCAGCTGGCGCTGGGCGGCGGCCGGTGTGCTGGCCGGGGTATCGCCGCGGCTGCTGTAGAGCAGCTCGCCGGCCGCGGCGGCGGGGCTGGCGTAGAGCTCGAAGTCCAGCTCGCGCTGGCGGCCGCCGAGGATGCCGTGCATCAGGTCGTGCACCCGGTAGGGGCTGTAGGCGAAGCCGCGCAGGGCGGCCAGGCGTTGCTCGGGGCTGTCCAGCGGCTGCCCCGGCCAGTACACCGGCACGTACAGCAGCAGGCCCGGCTGCACCCGGCCGTGGGTTTCCTGAACCAGGGTGACGCGCCCGGACAGGCGGCTCTGGCCGCTGCGCGCGGCATCCAGCATGGCGGCCCGGCGCACCGGCTCAGACAGCATGTCGAAGCCGAAGGCGACCAGGTTGCGCCCGGCGAACGGCTCTATATAGCGGATGGCGCTGTACAGCGGGCGCTGGCCGAACGGGCGCACGCGGAAGTTGATAAAGCCCTCGGTGCGCAGCGCGGTTTCGAAGGCGGGCAACTGCTCGGCGCGCAGCACCTGGCTGAAACCCAGGCCCTGGATGCCCGGGTAGCGCTCGCCCAGGCGCAGGCGCTCGGCATAGCGACGCCAATCGTCGCGGCTGACCTCGTCGCTGGTGTCGAGCAAGGCGGCGGCGCCGAGCAGGATGCTTTCCTGATTCTGCATGCGCTGGACTATGGCTTCGCTCAGCTCGTCGGCGAGCAGCTCGAGCTGGCGCGCGGCGGCTTCGCTCTGGCTCTGGCGCAGGTTGTGCCAGGCCAGCAGCGTGGCGCCGAGGGCCAGCGCCAGCACGCCCCAGGCCAGCAGATTGGCGCGGCCGAACAGCTGGCCGAGCAGTTGCAGACGCAGCCCGTTGGCGTTACTCATGGCTGCCCCCGGCCAGCGGCAGGTCGATCCAGAAGGTGCTGCCCTGGCCCGGCGTCGAGTCGAAGCCGATCTGCCCGCCCATGCGTTCGACCAGCTCCTTGCTGATCGCCAGACCGAGGCCGGTGCCGCCCTGCTGGCGGGTGTCGCCGGCATCGGCCTGGGCGAACTTGCTGAAGATGCGCGGCTGGAAGCTCTCGGCGATGCCCTGGCCATGGTCGCGCACGCTGATCCGCACCCAGCCCTGGCGCGGCGCGGCACTCAGCTCCACACGTTGGCCGGCGGCGGAGAACTTGGCGGCGTTGGCCAGCAGGTTGGCCAGCACCTGCTCCAGGCGCTGGGCATCGGCCAGCACCTGGCAGTCGGCGCCGGGCAGCAGGCGCAGCTGCACCCGATGGTGCTCGGCATAGGGCTGGTTGCTCTGCAGCGCCTGCGCCAGCAGCGCGCGCAGGGCCAGCGGCTGCAGCTCGAGGCGCATCTTGCCGGCGACCAGCTTGTCGATGTCGAGCAAATCGTCGATCAGCTTGCGCAGGCGCTGGCTGTTGCTCTGGGCGATCTCCAGCATCTGCCGCATGGCCTCCGGCACCGCGCCGAGGGCGCCGCCGTTGATCAGGCCGAGCGAGCCGGCGATGGCGGTCAGCGGGGTGCGCAGCTCGTGGCTGACGGTGGAGACGAACTCGTTCTGCAGCTGCTCGCCGCGCTTGCGTTCGCTGATGTCGCTGATGAAACCGTGCCAGAGGACGTCGCCGCCGGGCAGGCGCTGCGGCGCGGCGCGCCCCTCGACCCACAGCGGGCCGTGCAGCGGGTGC
>NZ_AVOF01000389.1:0-2726 GCF_000465935.2 Pseudomonas sp. EGD-AK9 | reverse complement strand
GCCGCCTTCGAGCAGGCCGCGCAGCGCTCGCTGGCCGAACAGGCCGAGCTGGAAGCCCAGCCGCAAGGCGACTTCGATGCCTTCGTCGCCGCCTACCAGGCCAGCATCCTGGCCCTGGCGGTGTAAGGGGGCTACGCCCTGGGAGGGTGGGCCGGGCGGCGATCCGCTGCAGCCCACCGCTTGCGCCCCTGACGCCCCATTCCGCGGGAGCAACGGCCGCTGGCCGGCGCCGAGCGAGATTCGTCGACTGCATCACAAAGGCCGCCAACGGAGCAAAAGCCGGGATGGGCGGCCGCGTCGCGGCGCGCCCGGGCGGCTAGCATGGCGGGTAACGGATGCAGACGAGCAGCGCCCATGGCCGACGACGCCACTCCGCAATGGAGCCTGGAGAGCCTGACCAAGGCCTACCAGCAAGGCTATATGGCCGGCCTCACCGGCCAGGCCAAAGACCGCCAACCCTACCCCGACGAAGTCCCCGCCGCGGCCTGGGAGGCCGGCTGGGACGACGGCTTCGAGCAGCTGCGCCTGCAGCAGCACAGCGCCTGAGGTTCTGCACGCATCGTGGGAGGGGCTTTAGCCGCGACCGGTCAACCAAGTCGCGGCTAAAGCCCTTCCCAGCGCATTCGCCCCTCTACAAGGTCTTCTCGAACACCTTGGAATTGCGCTGGTAGTTGTACAGCGAGGCGCGCGCCGCCGGCATGCGTTCGACGCTGCTCGGCTCGAAGCCGCGCTCGCGGAACCAGTGGGCGGTGCGCGTGGTGAGCACGAACAGGGTCTTGAGCCCCAGCGCCCGCGCCCGCGCCTCGATCCGCGCCAGCAGCTCGTCGCCGCGGCCGCCGTGGCGATAATCCGGGTTGACCGCCAAACAGGCCAGCTCGCCGCAGTCGGAGTCGGCCAGCGGATAGAGCGCGGCGCAGGCGATGATCAGCCCCTCGCGCTCGACGACGCTGAACTGCTCGATCTCGCGCTCCAGCACCTCGCGCGAACGGCGCACCAGTATGCCCTGCTCCTCCAACGGGCTGATCAGCTCGATCAGCCCGCCGACGTCCTCGATGGTCGCCTCACGCAACGACTCGAACTGCTCCTGGGCCACCAGGGTACCGTTGCCGGTGCGAGTGAACAGCTCGCTGAGCAACGCGCCGTCGGTGGCGTAGCTGACGATATGGCTGCGCTTGACGCCGCCACGGCAGGCCTCGGCCGCGGCATCGAGCAGCTCGCCCTGGTAGTTGCTGCCCAGGCGCGCCAGGTGCGCCGGCACCTGCTGCGGGCGCAATTCGCGCACCAGCTGGCCGTGCTCGTCGAGCAGGCCGTCCTCGGCGCCGAACAGCAGCAGCTTGTCCGCCCCCAGGTCGATGGCGGCGCGGGTGGCGACGTCTTCGCAGGCCAGGTTGAAGATTTCCCCGGTGGGCGAGTAGCCGAGCGGCGACAGCAGCACGATGCTGCGCTCGTCGAGCTGGCGGTTGATGCCCTTGCGGTCGATGCGCCGCACCTCGCCGGTGTGGTGGTAATCCACGCCGTCGAGCACGCCGATCGGCCGCGCGGTGACGAAGTTGCCGCTGGTCAGGCGCAGGCGCGAGCCCTGCATCGGCGAGGCGGCCATGTCCATCGACAGGCGCGCCTCGATGGCGATGCGCAGCTGGCCGACGGCGTCGATCACGCACTCCAGGGTCGGCCCGTCGGTGATGCGCAGGTCGCGGTGATAGTGCGGGGTCAGCCCGCGGGCGGCCAGGCGCGCCTCGATCTGCGGGCGCGAGCCGTGCACCAGCACCAGGCGCACGCCGAGGCTGTGCAGCAACACCAGGTCGTGGACGATATTGGCGAAGTTCGGGTGGGCGATGCCCTCGCCAGGCAGCATGACCACGAAGGTGCAGTCGCGGTGGGCGTTGATATAGGGCGAAGCGTGGCGTAACCAGTTGACGTAGTCGTGCATGAAAGATCCGTGTGAGCGTCGAGACAGGGGGCGGGTCAAGCCGCCATGGCAGGTTCGAAGGTTTCTCTCATCGTCGCAGCACGTCTTCGCTCCGACTCAGGCAATAGTGTTGGATCAGTTGGCGCAGCAACTGCACGGTCGGCTCGATCCGCGCCAGTTCCAGGTGCTCGCCGGGCTGGTGGGCGCAGTCGATGTCGCCGGGGCCGAGCACCAGGGTCTCGCAGCCCAGCTGCTGCAGATAAGGCGCCTCGGTGCCGAACCCCACCGCCTGCGCCGCGTGTCCGGTGAGGCGTTCGGCCAGACGTACCAGTTCGGCGTCGGCGGCCTGCTCGAACGGCGGCACCGCCGGGAACAGCGGGCCGTAGTCGATGCGCACCTGGTGCTTGAGCGCCAGCGGTTGCAGCTTGCCGCGAATCGCCGCGCGCAGCTGCTCCGGGTCCATCCCCGGCAGCGGGCGCAGGTCGAACTCCAGCGCGCACTGGCCGCAGATGCGGTTGGGGTTGTCGCCGCCATGGATGCAGCCGAGGTTCAGGGTCGGTTGCGGCACGCCGAACTGCGGGTTGTTGAACTCGCGCTGCCACTGCGCGCGCAGGCCGCGCAGCTCGCCCATGACGTCCTGCATGGCCTCCAGCGCGCTATGGCCGAGACTAGGGTCGGAGGAATGGCCGCTCTGGCCGAGGATATCGATGCGCTCCATCATCACCCCCTTGTGCAGGCGGATGGGCTTGAGGCCGGTCGGCTCGCCGATTACCGCGGCGCGCCCTAGCGGCCGCCCGGCCTCGGCCAGGGCGCGGGC
>NZ_AVOF01000388.1:0-2733 GCF_000465935.2 Pseudomonas sp. EGD-AK9 | reverse complement strand
GCTGGCGCTGGGTCAGGGCCGGGCCGCGCCCGGTGAACCAGGTGAACTTGCTCATAGCTGATACCTCAGGGCCAGGCTGCTCTGCAGCCGCTGCGCCTGGCGGAAGGACTCGCGCAGGATGCGCCGGTCCAGGTGGTTGAGGCGGTCGGGGTCGACCCGGTTGGAGTAGGGCAGCTCGTCGCGCGCCTGCAGCTGGTGCTGCTGCATGCGGGTCTGCTGGATGAAGTGGTAGGCCTCCTCGAAGGCGGCGCCGTCCTGGGCCTCGATCACGCCCTTGACCACCAGCGCGCGCAGGCGCTCCAAGGTGCCGACCGCGGCGACGTTGTGGGCCAGGGCGAGCAGGCGGGCGCCGTCGACGAAGGGGGTCAGGCCCTGCACCTTGAGGTCGAGGGTGTCCTTGTCGGCGCCGGAGCGGACCACCACGAAGTCGCGGAAACGGCCCACCGGCGGACGCTGGCGCAGGGCGTTCTCGGCCATCATCTGCTGGAACAGGCTGTTGTTGCCGATACGCCCGAGCAGCTCCTCGCGCAGCTGCTCGCAACCCTCGTCCGGGCCCCAGATCGCCCGCAGGTCGAAGTAGATGGTCGAGCTGAGCAGGTTTTCCGGGGTGGCCTCCAGCACGAAGCCGGCGAAGCGCCGCGACCATTCCTGACGCGACAGGCACAGCTCCGGGTTGCTGGCCATGATGTTGCCTTTGCACAGGGTGAAGCCGCACTGCGCCAGGCGCTGGTTGATGGTGGCGGCCAGCGGCAGCAGGCGCCCGCGGATGGCCGCGGCCTCGGCGGCGTCGGCCGCCTCGAAGAGGATGCCGTTGTCCTGGTCGGTGTGCAGGGTCTGCTCGCGGCGACCTTCGCTGCCGAAGCACAGCCAGGTGAAGGGCACGCCCGGGTCGCCCATTTCTTCGATCGTCAGCTCGATCACCCGGCACACGGTGTGGTCGTTGAGCAGGGTGACGATATGGGTGATCTGCGTCGAGCTGGCGCCGTGGGCCAGCATGCGGTCGACCAGCAGGCGGATGTCGCTGCGCAGCCCGGCCAGGGTCTCGACCTTGCCGGCGTGGCGGATGGTGCGCGCCAGGTGTACCAGGTCGACGCGCTGCAGGCTGAACAGGTCGCGCTCGGAAATCACCCCGCAGAGCCGCTCGTGTTCCACCAGGCAGACGTGGGCGATATGCCGCTCGGTCATGGCGATGGCGGCGTCGAAGGCGCTGGCGTCCGGTGCCAGGTGGAAGGGTTTGGGGGTCATCAGGTTGCTGATCGGCTGGGCCAGATCGACGCCGTCGGCCACCACCCGGCGCAGGTCGCGCAGGGTGAAGATGCCCAGCGGCCGCTCGGCCGGATCGACGATGACGATGCTGCCCACATGCTGTTCGTGCATCAGCCGCACGGCCTCGCGCAGCGGCGTGACAGGGGCGCAGCCGATGGGTTGGCGCATGGCCAGTTCGCCCAGGCGGGTATCCAGCGAATACTGCGCGCCGAGGGTCTCCACCGCGCGCAACTGCACCTGCTGGTTGACCTGGTCGAGCAGGCTGCTGACCCCGCGCAGGGCGAAGTCGCGCAGCGGGTTGGACACGGCGAACAGCTTGACGAAGGCGTGCTTGGCCAGCAGCAGGCAGAAGGTGTCCTCGGCGGCCAGGTGTTCGGTGCGGGTGGCGCGTTCGCCGATCAGCGCGGCCAGCGGGAAGCATTCGCCGGCGGTGATCTCGAAAGTGGTCTCGGTGCCGCGCCGCGCGCTGTGCGGGCGCTCGCCATGCACCCGGCCCTGCTTGACGATGTAGAAGTGCTCGACCGGGCCGTCGCTCGGCTTGATGATCGACTCGCCCTCGCCGTAGAAGCGCAGCTGGCAATGCTCGACCAGAAACGCCAGGTGGGCGGTGTCCATCTGGTTGAAGGGCGGAAACTTCTGCAGGAGCTCCATGGTGCCGTGGATGTTCTGCAGCACCGCGGTCTTGCCCGCATCGGCCAGGGCGTCGGCCTTGCTCATGGGCTTGCGCCTCGCAGTTTCGAGATGCTGCCAGTGTGGCCGCGCGCGTGGGCCTTGGCCATTGCACCTAAGTAGGGGGAGGTCGCTCTTTTTTCTGTTTTTGTCATAAAAATGACGCCTGAAATACTGATATGTGATAAGGCGCAGGCATATGTCAAAATGCCATCTTTTCGCCGGCGGCTCGTCTTTCCGCATGTCGCGGCCGCCCGAACATATCTGGATGTAGTGCGTGAACCTGAGCAAAAGAAGAGGGCGCGTCGTGCCGTGTGGGGCGCGCCGCGCCACGCTGTTTGTCAACACCCTGCTGCTGAGTGCCTGCCTGCAGGCCCAGCCGCATTACGACGCCTTGCTCGAGCAGGCCCGTGCCGGGCATTACCAACCGGCGCTGAGCTTTCTGCGCGGGCAGGTGGGGGGCTGGGCCTCGCCTCGCTACCTACCCGATCACCTGCTGATCGCCGGCTGGGCGGGCGAGGATGCCGAGGTCGTCAGACTCTATGAGGGCTATGGCGCGCAGGTCGCCTTGTCTGCCGACGTGCTGACCGGCGTGGCTCGGGCCTATCGCAATCTGCGCCTGTGGCAGCCGGCGTTGGCAGTCTACGAGCGGGGGCTGACGCATTTCCCCGACCATCCGCCGATGGCGCTCGGTCAGGTGCTGGTCATGGCCGATGCCGGCCAGACGCAACAGGCGGTACGCCGCGGTCTGCGCCTGGTGCAGCAGGCGCCGCAGGACGCCGAGCGCCGGCTGGCGCT
>NZ_AVOF01000387.1:0-2750 GCF_000465935.2 Pseudomonas sp. EGD-AK9 | reverse complement strand
GAGCGTCCCACCCGCGTGCCGCCGACGAAACCGAGCCCGCCGCCCGAACCTTCGCGCAGCCCCATGCTGGCCATAGTCGCGCTGGCCCTGGTCGGCCTGCTGGTGCTGGCCGGCGGCGGTTACTGGTTGTTCAGTGGTTCGCCCAAGCCGCCACAGGAGCAGGCGCAGAGCGATCCGCCGCCTGAGAAGACGAAGCCGCCGGTGGCGAACGACGGCACGCCGGGCGCGCTGGCCAGCGACGGCGGCGAGCGTCCCTTGCTGATGCCGGGCAAGAAGAGCCTGTTCCAGCGCGTGCTGAGCAAACCCGAGGCGCGTCTGGCCAGCCAGCCCGGCGAGGCGGGGCAGGGCAGCGAGCTGCCGGCCTTCTCGGTGCTCTACGTCTACCGTCGCCAGGAGCACGGCGGGCAGACCTGGCTGGAGGTCGGCGCCTCCAGCGACGGCACGCGCGAGGGCTGGCTGGCGGCCGCCGACGTCAGCGACTGGAAGCAGAGCCTGGTGCTGAAGTTCACCGAGCGTTCCGGGCGCTCGCCGGTGATGTTTCTCGACAGCCGCAGCGCGGTGGAACAGTACCTGGCCGATCCGGCGCAGGCGCGCACGGCGCTGCACCAGGCGCAGTTCGAAGAGCGCGTGGCGCTGCAGATCGTCGCCCTGGAGCCGGCGGCCAGCGCCATCCCGCAGGAGCAGTTCTACCTGCTGCCGATCTTCGAGTCGCACGAGACCTTCGACGGCAACGGCGCGCCGGTGCAGCTGCTGAACGTGGCGTCGATCGATCCGGGCGACGCCGAACGGGTGGTCGGCGATGGCAGTCCGCGCATCCAGCACGACAAGTTCCGCACCGGCATCGTCCTGGTGGTCGACACCTCGGTGTCGATGCAGCCCTATATCGACCGGGTGGCGCAGGTGGTCGACGAACTGCACCGGCAGATCGCCAGCCGCGGCGACCTGGACAGCGTCAGCTTCGGCCTGGTGGGTTTTCGCAGCAACGTCGACAAGACCCCGGGGCTGGAATACGTCAGCCGCACCCTGGTGAGCCTGGAGGAGGGCAGCGATCCGCAGCGCTTCGCCGAACTGGCGCGCCAGGTACGCGCCACCAACGTCTCCAGCCATGCCTTCAACGAGGACGCCTTCGCCGGGGTGATGGAGGCGGTCGAGGGCATGGACTGGACGCCCTACAGCGGCCGGCTGATCCTGCTGGTCACCGATGCCGGCGCGCTGCGCAAGAACGACCCACTGAGCCGCACCCAGATGAACGAGGCCGAGGTGCGCGAGGCGGCGTTGCGCAAGCAGATCAAGGTCTACGCCCTGCACCTGCGCACTCCGGTCGGCCGCGACAACCACGGCTTCGCCGAGCAGCAATACCGCAGCCTGACCGCCGACGCCAACCCGCAGATCGGCGACCTGTACATCCCGGTGGCCGATGGCGCGGTGGAGAAGTTCGGGCAGACTGTGAAGGAAATCGGACTGATCTTCGCCGAACTGGTGAACAAGGTGGCGAACAACCAGGTGCAGGCGCCGAATCAGCATCAATCGATCCGCAGCATTGCGGCGAAGACCTCGGCCATCGGCTACGCCATGCAGATGGATTTTCTCGGCCGCCGCGCCGCCGCCCAGGCACCGCAGCTGGTCACCGCCTGGACCGCCGACCACGACCTGACCAACCCCTCGCTGCCGGCCTTCCAGGTCTGCGTGCTGCTGACCAAGCTGCAGCTCAACGACCTGCAGCAGTCGCTCAAGCTGATCGTCGACGCGGCGCGGCGCACCCAGTCCTCGCCCAAGGATTTCTTCCAGGAGATCGCCAGCGCCAGCGCCTACATGAGTCGCGACCCCAGCGGCCTGAGCCAGGGCCGCAACCTGGCCGAGTCCGGCATCCTCGGCGAGTACCTGGAAGGGCTGCCGTACCGCAGCAAGTCGCTGAACATGACCCAGGAGCTGTGGCTGTCGCTCAGCGTCGCCGAACAGCAGGACTACATCGACGAGCTGGAGTCGAAGATCCGCCTGTACGAGACCTTCCATAACGACATCGCCCACTGGGTACGCTTCGGCGATGCGCAACCGGGCGACGCGCTGTACCGCGTGCCGCTGGCGACGCTGCCCTGATGCTGCGCCTGCGCGACATCGGCAAGAGCCGCCCGGGCTACCGCCTGCAGGTGCCGCGCCTGGACCTGCGCCCTGGCCAGCGCCTGGCCCTGGTCGGGCCCAGCGGCAGCGGCAAGAGCACCTTGCTCGACCTGCTGGCCCTGGTGCTCAGCCCGGATCCGGGCGGCACCCTGGAATTCACCCGCGACGGGCGCAGCACCGACATCGCCGGGCTCTGGCGCCACGACCGCCAGGATCAGCTGGCCGAGCTGCGCAGCCGGCTGATGGGCTACGTGCTGCAGACCGGCGGGCTGCTCGGCTTTCTCGACGTGCGCAGCAATATCGGCCTGTCGCGGGCCTTGCTCGGCCTGCCCGACGATGCCACGGTGCAGCGCCTGGCCGAGCGCCTGGAAATCGCCGACCAGCTCGACAAACTGCCGGCCGCGCTGTCGGTGGGCCAGCGCCAGCGCGTCAGCATCGCCCGCGCCCTGGCCCATGGCCCGGCCCTGGTGCTGGCCGACGAACCCACCGCCTCGCTCGACCCGCTCAACGCCGAGCGGGTCATGCAGCTGCTGGTGGAGCGGGCGCAGGAGCAGGGCGCCTGCATCCTCATCGCCACCCACGACGAGACTCTGGCGCGCCGCGTCGGCCTCGACCTGCAGCGCCTGGCGGTC
>NZ_AVOF01000386.1:0-2754 GCF_000465935.2 Pseudomonas sp. EGD-AK9 | reverse complement strand
GCTGGTGGATGCCAACGGCCAGCAGATCATGGACCCGGCCACCGGTCAGCCGATGCTGGCGCCGTACCCGGCGGACAAGCGCGAGCAGTCCACCCGCAACTTCGAACTGGACCGCTCGATCAGCTACACCAAGCAGCAGCAGGGCCGCCTGCGCCGCCTGTCGGTGGCGGTGGTGGTGGACGATCAGGTGCGCGTCGACCCGGCCACCGGCGAAACCAGCCGGGTACCCTGGAGTGCCGACGATCTGGCGCGCTTCACCCGCCTGGTGCAGGACTCGGTGGGCTTCGACGCCAGCCGCGGCGACAGCGTCAGCGTGATCAACACCGCCTTCACCGCCTCGCTGGGCGAGGAAATTCCGGACATTCCGTTCTACACCCAGCCCTGGTTCTGGGACATCGTCAAGCAGGTGCTTGGCGTGCTGTTCATCCTGCTCCTGGTGTTCGGCGTGCTGCGTCCGGTGCTCAACAACATCACCGGCGGCGGCAAGGGCAAGGCGCTGGCCGGCGGCGACGTCGAACTGGGCGAGATGGCCGGCCTCGATGGCGAGCTGGCAGACGATCGGGTCAGCCTCGGCGGGCCGCAGAGCATACTGCTGCCCAGTCCCAGCGAGGGGTATGATGCGCAACTGAACGCGATCAAGAGCCTGGTGGCGGAAGACCCTGGCCGCGTCGCCCAGGTCGTGAAAGAGTGGATCAACGCCGATGAGTGACAACCGTACCCCCGCCAAGCTGAGCAAGGTCGACAAGGCCGCCATTCTCCTGCTGTCGCTCGGCGAGACCGACGCCGCCCAGGTGCTGCGTCACCTCGGGCCGAAGGAAGTGCAGCGGGTCGGCGTGGCCATGGCCGGCATGCGCAATATCCACCGCGAGCAGGTCGAGCAGGTGATGGGCGAGTTCGTCGAGATAGTCGGCGACCAGACCAGCCTGGGCGTCGGCGCCGACGGCTACATCCGCAAGATGCTCACCGCGGCCCTCGGCGAGGACAAGGCAGGCAACCTGATCGACCGCATCCTGCTCGGCGGCAGCACCAGCGGCCTGGACAGCCTCAAATGGATGGAACCGCGCGCGGTGGCCGACGTGATCCGCTATGAACACCCGCAGATCCAGGCCATAGTCGTCGCCTACCTCGACCCGGATCAGGCCGGCGAGGTGCTCAGCCACTTCGACCACAAGGTGCGCCTGGACATCATCCTGCGCGTGTCCTCGCTCAATACCGTGCAGCCCTCGGCGCTCAAGGAGCTCAACCAGATCCTCGAGAAGCAGTTCTCCGGCAGCGCCAACACCACCCGCGCCACCATGGGTGGGGTCAAGCGCGCGGCGGACATCATGAACTTCCTCGACAGCTCGGTGGAGGGTCAGCTGATGGACTCGATCCGCGAGGTCGACGAGGACCTGTCGACGCAGATCGAGGACCTGATGTTCGTCTTCGACAACCTCGCCGACGTCGACGACCGCGGTATCCAGGCGCTGCTGCGCGAGGTGTCCTCCGAGGTGCTGGTGCTGGCGCTCAAGGGCGCCGACGAGGCGATCAAGGACAAGGTGTTCAAGAACATGTCCAAACGTGCCGCCGAGTTGCTGCGCGACGACCTGGAAGCCAAGGGGCCGGTCCGCGTCAGCGACGTCGAGGCGGCGCAGAAGGAAATTCTCACCATCGCCCGGCGCATGGCCGAGGCCGGCGAGATCGTGCTCGGCGGCAAGGGCGGCGAGGAGATGGTCTAAGTCATGGCGGCGGGCAAGGAGTCGGAAAGCGAGCTGATTCGCGCCAAGGACCTGGGCGCCTTCGACCGCTGGGCGCTGCCCAGCTTCGATGCGCCTGGCGAGGTGCCAGGCGAAGTCGATCCGGCGGTGGACGCGCCGACGGCAGAGGTCGAGGCGCAGGACGTCGGACAGAGCGAGGAGGTGGCGCTAGAGGACGTCAAGCCGCTGACCCTCGACGAGCTCGAGGCCATCCGCCAGGACGCTTACAACGAAGGCTTCGCCACCGGCGAGAAGGACGGCTTCCACGCCGGCCAGCTCAAGGCCAAGCAGGAGGCCGAGGCCGCCCTGGCGCTCAAGCTGGGCAGCCTGGAGCAAGTGATGGCGCAGTTGTTCGAGCCCATCGCCGAGCAGGATCAGCAGCTGGAAGTGGCCCTGGTGCGCCTGGTCAGCCATATGGTGCGCGAGGTGATCCAGCGCGAGCTGGTCAGCGACTCCAGCCAGATCCGTCAGGTGCTGCGCGAGGCGCTCAAATTGCTGCCGATGGGCGCCGACAACGTGCGCATCCAGGTCAACCCGCAGGATTTCGAGACCATCAAGGCGCTGCGCGAGCGTCACGAGGAAAGCTGGCGCATCCTCGAGGACGACAGCCTGCTGCCCGGCGGTTGCCGCATCGAGTCGGAGCACAGCCAGATCGACGCCAGCGTCGAGACCCGCCTGGCGCAGGCGCTCAAGCAGTTGTTCGAGCAGCAGCGTGCGCAGATCACCCAACCGCCGGAAGCGGATATCAGCCTGGATCTGGATGGCGGCGATGCGCCTTGACCGGGTGAGTTTCGCCAGGCGCCTGGGCGGCTACACCGAAGCCATCCATTTGCCCAGCCAACCCATACTCGAAGGCCGCCTGCTGCGTATGGTCGGCCTGACCCTGGAGGCCGAGGGCCTGCGCGCCGCCATTGGCAGCCGCTGCCTGGTGGTCAACGGCGACAGCTACCACCCGGTGCAGGTCGAGGCCGAGGTGATGGGCTTTTCCGGCAACAAGATCTACCTGATGCCGGTCGGC
>NZ_AVOF01000385.1:0-20119 GCF_000465935.2 Pseudomonas sp. EGD-AK9 | reverse complement strand
GCCTTCCTCGCGCGGCACGTCCATGCCGGCGCGCTTGGCCAGTTCCTCGATCGCCTGGGGAAACTCCAGCTGATCGTGGTCCATGACGAAGCCGAGGGCGTTGCCGCCGGCGCCGCAGCCGAAGCAGTAGTAGAACTGCTTGTCCGGGCTGACGGTGAAGGAGGGGGTCTTTTCCTTGTGGAAGGGGCAGCAGGCGCTGTAGTTCTTGCCGGTCTTCTTCAGCTGGATGCGCGAACTCACCACATCGACGATGTCGGTGCGGTTGAGCAGGTCATCGATGAAGGATTGCGGAATCAGGCCGGCCATAGGGTGCTCAGCATACTGTCGTGGCGCGGGGCTGGACAGTCTCGGGCAGAAAGCAGAAAACTCCGCTCATTCGCCGAACGGCGAGGCGGAGTTTCCTGAAATGCAATACCCGGCCTAGGCCGGGCATTCGGGCGTTGCGCGTACTGATTAGTACAGGCGGACGCTGCGACGCTGCTCGCGCTGCACTTTCTTGGCGTGACGCTTAACAGCGGCAGCAGCCTTGCGCTTACGCTCGGAGGTCGGCTTTTCGTAGAATTCGCGGCTACGAACTTCGGCCAGTACACCGGCCTTTTCGCAGGAGCGCTTGAAACGACGCAGGGCTACGTCGAAGGGTTCGTTCTCTTTAACTTTGACGGCTGGCATCCAGGTCGTACCTTCATTAATTACCGGGGTGAACGCGTTCCCGGCAAATTGGCTCGGGTTGCGTCGGTTTTTAAGGGTTGCGGATGTTACCGCCTCGCCGTGCGGAATGCAAAGGCCTTAGGTCGAAAAGCAGTAGCCGCTCCGCCGAGCGGCGCTTATCATGCGCGCCTTTGTTCCCCGCGGCAAATCAAGGCTCAAGCTCCATGCTCGTACTGGGATTGGAAACCTCCTGCGATGAAACCGGCGTCGCGCTCTATGACAGCGAGCGCGGCCTGCTGGCCGACGCGCTGTTCAGTCAGATCGACCTGCACCGCATCTATGGCGGCGTGGTGCCGGAATTGGCCTCGCGCGACCACGTCAAGCGCATGCTGCCGCTGATCCGCCAGGTGCTGGAGGAGGCCGGGCGCGAGCCGGCCGATATCGATGCGTTGGCCTACACCGCCGGCCCCGGCCTGGTCGGCGCGCTGCTGGTGGGCGCCTCCTGTGCCCAGGCCCTGGCCTTTGCCTGGGGCGTGCCGGCCGTCGGCGTGCATCATATGGAAGGTCACCTGCTGGCGCCGATGCTGGAAGAGCAGCCGCCGGCCTTTCCCTTCGTCGCCCTGCTGGTGTCCGGCGGCCATACCCAGCTGGTGCGGGTCGATGGCATCGGCCAGTACCAGCTGCTCGGCGAGTCGCTGGACGACGCCGCCGGCGAGGCTTTCGACAAGACCGCCAAGCTGATGGGGCTGAATTACCCCGGCGGCCCGGAGATCGCCCGGCTGGCCGAGCAGGGCACGCCGGGGCGTTTCGTCTTCCCGCGGCCGATGACCGACCGCCCTGGCCTGGATTTCAGTTTCAGCGGGCTGAAGACCTTCGCCCTGAACACCTGGCAGCAGTGCCGCGACGGCGATGACGACCTCGACCAAGCCCGCCGCGACATCGCCCTGGCCTTCCAGCAGGCGGTGGTCGAGACTCTCACCATCAAGTGCAAGCGCGCGCTCAAGCAGACCGGGCTGAACAGCCTGGTGATCGCCGGCGGGGTGAGTGCCAACAAGGCCCTGCGCGAACATCTGGAACGCATGCTGGGCGAGCTGAAGGGCAAGGTGTTCTACGCCCGGCCGCGTTTCTGCACCGACAACGGCGCGATGATCGCCTACGCCGGCTGCCAGCGGCTGCTGGCCGGGCAGCACGAGGATCTGGCGATCAAGGTGCAGGCGCGTTGGCCGATGGAGTCGTTGCCGGCGCTTTAAAAGCGGCGCTCGCGGCCGGCGAACAGATCGCGCAGGTTGCCGCGGTGGCGCCAGACGATCAGCCCGGTCAGTACGCAGACCGGCAGCAGCGCCGCCGGTTGCTGCCAGGCCAGCAGCGGCAGGGTCAGCGGCGTGGCGATCAGCGCGGCCAGCGAGCTGGTGCGGGTCAGCACGAACACCAGCAGCCAGGCGCCGATGGCCAGCAGCGCGGCCGGCGGGTAGAGGCCCAGCAGCATGCCGGCGGCGGTGGCCACGCCCTTGCCGCCGCGGAAGCGGAAGTACAGCGGGTAGAGATGGCCGAGCACCGCGGCCAGGCCGATCCAGGCCTGTTGCTGCAGGTCGAGGCCGAACAGTTTGGCGATCAGGATCGGCAGCAGGCCCTTGAGCAGGTCGCCGAGCAGGGTCAGTACGGCGAGTTTCTTGCCGGCCACGCGCAACATGTTGGTGGCGCCGGGGTTGCCCGAGCCGCTGGCGCGTGGGTCCGGGCCGCCGGCCAGGCGGCTGAGCAGGATGGCGAAGGACAGCGAGCCGAGCAGGTAGGCGAGGATCGCCAGGAGCCAGAACATGGTGGCCATTCCAGGGCATGGGGTGGCCCGATTCTAACGAGGTGCGGCGCCCTTGTCGTGGCGCGGAGAGTGCGGGTGGACAGAGTATTTATCGAGGGCCTGGAGGTCGATACGGTGATCGGCGCCTACGACTGGGAGCGCGAGATTCGCCAGTGCCTGCGTCTCGACCTGCAGATGGGCTGGGACAACCGTCCGGCCGCGGCCGGTGACGACCTCGCCCAGGCGCTCGACTACGCCAGCGTCGCCGCGCGGGTGCAGGCCTTCGCCGAGGCGTCGCAGTTCATCCTGGTGGAAACCTTCGCCGAGCGCCTGGTGCAGACCCTGATGGAGGAGTTCCACATCCCCTGGATGCGCCTCAAGCTGACCAAGCCCGGGGCAGTACCGGCCGCGCGCGGCGGCGTGGGCGTGGAGATCGAGCGCGGATGCCTCTGACTCGGGTCTACCTCGGCCTCGGCAGCAATATCGAGCGCGAGGCTCACCTTGGCGCCGGGCTCGATGCGCTGGCCGGCCTGCTCGGCGACATGCGCTGCTCGCCGGTATTCGAGAGCCATGCGGTGGGCATCAAGAGCGGCAACTTCTTCAATCTGGTGGTGACCGGGCAGACCGAGCTGCCACTGCTGGAGCTGGATCGCCGGCTCAAGTTCATCGAGGCCGACAATGGCCGCTACGCGCCGGAGCGCAAGGGCCTGCCGCTGGACATCGACGTGCTGCTGTATGGCGAGCAGGTCGGCAACTTCAACGGGCTGGTGCTGCCGCGCGCGGAAATCCTCAAGAACGCCTTCGTGCTCTGGCCGCTGGCACTGTTGGCGCCGCAGTTGCAGCACCCGGTGGATGGACGTTCGTTCGCCGAGTTGTGGGCGTCGGCGCAAATCGATCAGCAACTGTGGCCGGCTGCTTTCCAGTGGCGCGGCGTCGAGCTGACGCCCGCGGCGCTGTTGCGGACGCGCTCTTCGTAGCCCGGCTGCAATCCGGGGCTCGACCCCGGAACCGTCCCGGATTGCATCCGGGCTACTGCGCCTGCTGATCCTTGTAGGCCTTGAGCGCCCGCAGGCGTTCGCGAGCCAGCGCCTCGCCCAGCTCCGCGCCCTTCAAACCCTTTTCCAGCAGCGGTTTGACCGCTACCTGGCGCGCCGTCTCGGCGGCGCCGAGCAGGTAGGCGGCCTGCGGGTACTCGCGTTGCTCCAGCCCCAGGCGGCCACGGGCGTCCATCTCGCAGGCGGCGACGAACTCGGCGAAACGTTGCGGGCGGCGGAATACGTCGAAGCGTTGCAGCAGTTCCAGCAGGGTCGAGGGCTTGAGTTCCAGCGCGCGATGGCCGTGGGTGTGGAATTCGCCGACCAGCAGCGCCAGCTCGGCGCAGTCGCGCGGCGCCTTGCAGCGTTGGTTGATGGCCTGGATCAGGCGCAGGCCCTTGGGCTCGTGGGCGATATGCCGCGGCCACTCAGTCTCGGGTGTCAGCCCCTTGCCGACGTCGTGCAGCAGGCAGGCCCAGCGCACCGTCAGCGGCTGCTCGTGTTCGGCGCACTGGCGCAGCACGCTCAGCACATGCACGCCGGTGTCGATCTCCGGGTGATGAGCGGCCGGCTGCGGCACGCCGAACAGCGCGTCGACCTCCGGCAGCAGGGCGGCCAGGGCGCCGCAGTCGCGCAGCACCTGGACGAACACGTCCGGGCGCGGCTCCAGCAGTGCACGGGAGATTTCCTTCCAGCTGCGCTCCGCGGTGAGGTGGGCCAGTTCGCCGGACTCGGCCAGCTGGCGCATCAGCGCCAGGGTTTCCGCCGCCACGCTGAAGCCCAGCGGCGCATAGCGGGCAGCGAAGCGGGCGACGCGCAGCACGCGCAGCGGGTCTTCGGCAAAGGCCGGGGAAACGTGGCGCAGCACGCGCGCCTGCAGGTCGCGCTGGCCGCCATAGGGGTCGATCAGCCTGCCCTGGTCGTCCTCGGCCATGGCATTGACGGTCAGGTCGCGGCGGATCAGGTCTTGCTCCAGGGTGACCTCGGGGCTGGCGTGGAACACGAAGCCGCCGTAGCCGCGCCCGCTCTTGCGCTCGGTGCGGGCCAGGGCATATTCCTCGCCGCTGTCTGGATGCAGGAATACCGGGAAGTCGGCGCCCACCGGCCGATAGCCCAGCGCGAGCATCTGTTCGGCGCTGGCGCCCACCACCACCCAGTCGATTTCCTCGACGGGGCGGCCGAGCAGGCGGTCGCGCACGGCGCCGCCGACTTTGTAGATCTGCATCGTTGTTCCTCCGCTGAGTGCGGAGGATAGCGGCTGGCCGGCTGCGCGGGGTAGCCCGGATGCACTCCGGGGATTACGCGGCCAGGATTGCCTCCGGGCTACGGCGTGGCCTGGGGAATCTGGTCGATCAGGACCTGGGCGGCGCGTTCCAGCAGTTCGGCGCTGTCGCGCGCCGGGCTCAGACCGGTGCTGATCAGCCCTTCCCACAGCACGCGCTGGTCCAGGTCGGTGAGGCGCAGGCGCAGCGTGCCGGTTTCGTCGCGCAGGCGATGGATCGCCTGGTAGGGGCCGAGGGCGTTGGGCGGCGGCACGTCGACCCTGAAGGTCAGCGGACCGTCCTGTACCGCCAGCCAGTAGTACAGGCGCAGCTGTGGCTGCTGGCTCTCGTGGTAGCCGCGGGACGACAGGCCATGGCGCAGCAGCTGCGGCAGCTGGCGGTAGCGCTCGGGGAAGGGCGGCTCGCCGGCCAGGCTGTGCTGCGGGTCGATCAGCTCGAAGCTGTGGCGCCCGGCCAGCGAGGCGTCGGCGGGGCTGAGGATCTGCGCCTGGGGGATATGGCTGGCGCAGGTGGCCAGCCCCAGGCACAGCAGCAATACCAGAAATACACGCATGCACGGCGTCTCGCGGAGTCTGCCGCCGATGCTGAGTGCGCGGCGCATGCCCGGCAACCGATCAAATGGGTGGAATGATCAGGTCGAGGCGCGGGTAGTCGCCGTCGCCCTCCGCCTCGCCGCGCGGCGGCACGTGCTGGGTGGTGATCAACTGGTCGCCCTGGCACACCTCCAGGTGGATGTCGAAACCCCACAGGCGGTGCAGGTGCTTGAGCACTTCCTCGGTGGAGTCGCCCAGCGGCTTGCGGTCGTGCTGCTGGTGGCGCAGGGTCAGCGAGCGGTCTCCGCGGCGGTCGATGCTCCAGATCTGCACGTTGGGCTCGCGGTTGCCCAGGTTGTACTGCGCCGCGAGCAGCTCGCGGATGGTGCGGTAGCCGGGCTCGTCGTGGATCGCCGGCACCAGCAGTTCGTCCTTCTGGTCGTCGTCGAGGATGCCGAACAGCTTGAAGTCGCGGATCACCTTGGGCGAGAGGAACTGCAGGATGAAGCTTTCGTCCTTGAAGCTGGCCATGGCGAACTTGAGGGTGGTCAGCCAGTCGCTGCCGGCGATGTCGGGGAACCAGTGCTTGTCCTCCTCGGTGGGCTCCTCGCAGATGCGGCGGATGTCTCGGTACATGGCGAAACCCAGGGCGTAGGGGTTGATGCCGCTGTAGTAGGGGCTGTCGAACGGCGGCTGGTAGACCACGCTGGTGTGCGACTGGAGGAATTCCATCATGAAACCGTCGGTGACCAGGCCCTCGTCGTACAGGTCGTTCATCAGGGTGTAGTGCCAGAAGGTGGCCCAGCCCTCGTTCATCACCTGGGTCTGGCGTTGCGGATAGAAGTACTGGGCGATCTTGCGCACGATGCGGATCACCTCGCGCTGCCAGGGTTCCAGCAGCGGCGCGTGCTTTTCCAGGAAGTACAGGATGTTTTCCTGCGGCTCGGCGGGGAAGCGCTTGTTGTCCTGGTCGCTGTGCTTGCCGGCGCTCTTGGGGATGGTGCGCCAGAGGTCGTTGATCTGCTTCTGCAGGTGCTCCTCGCGGTCTTTCTGGCGCTTGCGCTCCTCCTCGGCGGAAATCGGGTAGGGCCGCTTGTAGCGGTCGACGCCGTAGTTCATCAGGGCGTGGCAGGAGTCGAGCAGCTCCTCCACCGCGTCGATGCCATGGCGTTCCTCGCACTGCATGATGTACTGCTTGGCGAACACCAGGTAGTCGATGATCGAGCTGGCATCGGTCCAGGTGCGGAACAGGTAGTTGCCCTTGAAGAAGCTGTTGTGGCCGTAGCAGGCGTGGGCGATCACCAGGGCCTGCATGCAGATGGTGTTCTCCTCCATCAGGTAGGCGATGCAGGGGTCGGAGTTGATCACGATCTCGTAGGCCAGGCCCATCTGCCCGCGCTTGTAGCCCTTCTCGGTGGCCAGGAAGTGCTTGCCGTAGGACCAGTGGTGGTAGCCCAGCGGCATGCCCACCGAGGCGTAGGCGTCCATCATCTGCTCGGCGGTGATCACCTCGATCTGGTTGGGATAGGTGTCCAGCGCGTAGCGCTCGGCGATGCGCGCGATTTCCTTGTCGTACTGACGGATCAGCTCGAAGGTCCATTCCGAGCCGGTGGAGATGGGCTTGCGTTCCTTCCTGCTGGCACTCATGTCACGCCTCCTTCAGGTCGCGAGCCGGCGCTGGAACAGCTCGCGGAACACCGGGTAGATGTCCGCCGCCGACACCAGTTGCTGCTGGGCGAAGGTGTCGGCGAATGCCTCGGCCACCTGCTCGTACTCGAACCACAGCGCCTGGTGTTCGCGCGGGGTGATCTCGACGTAGGTGAAGTACTGCACGAACGGCATGATCTGGTTGATCAATATATCCCGGCATACCGGCGAGTCGTCGTTCCAGTTGTCGCCGTCCGAGGCCTGGGCGGCGTAGATGTTCCACTCGTTGATCGGGTAGCGCGCGGCCATGGTCTCCTGCATCAGCTTGAGCGCACTGGAGACGATGGTGCCGCCGGTCTCGCGGGAGTAGAAGAACTCCTCCTCGTCCACCTCCTTGGCGCTGGTGTGGTGGCGGATAAACACCACCTCGATCTTGTCGTAGTTCCGCTTGAGGAACAGGTAGAGGAGGATGAAGAAGCGCTTGGCGATGTCCTTGGTGGCCTGGGTCATGGAGCCGGAGACGTCCATCAGGCAGAACATCACCGCCTTGGAGCTGGGGTTGGGCTGCTTGACCAGCAGGTTGTACTTGAGGTCGAAGGTGTCGAGGAAGGGCACGCGGTGGATGCGTGCACTCAAGCGTTCGATTTCCGCCTCTATTTCCTGGATATCGCCGAAGTTATCCGGCTCTTCCCGGCGCAGACGCTCCAGTTCGGCCTTGGCCTCGCGCAGCTTGGCGCGGCTGGAGCCGGACAGGGCGATGCGCCGCGCATGGGCCGAGCGCAGGGTGCGGACGATATTGATGCGCGAGGGGTTGCCCTCGTTGCTGATGCCGGCGCGCACGGTCTTGAAGGTGTCGCTGCCGGTCAGGTGGCGTTTGACCAGGTTGGGCAGTTCCAGGTCCTCGAACATGAAGTCGAGGAATTCCTCCTGGGTGATCTGGAACACGAACTCGTCCATGCCCTCGCCGGAGTTGCTCGCCTTGCCGCTGCCACGCCCGCCGCCACCGCCCTGTGGGCGAGGGATGCGTTCGCCGGCGGTGAACTCCTTGTTGCCCGGGTGAACGATGGTCTGCTTGCCGCCGCGGCCGTGGTGCAGCACCGGCTCGTCGATGTCGCGGCCGGGAATGCTGATCTGCTCGCCGTGCTCCATGTCGGTGATGGAACGCCGGCTGACGGCCTCCTCGACCGCCTTCTTGATGTGCTCGCGGTAACGCCGCAGGAAACGCTGGCGGTTTACCGTGCTCTTGTTCTTGCCGTTCAGGCGCCGGTCGATCACGTAGCTCATGACGTCTCCCTAGCACGCCCGTGGCCACGGGCGTGCGGCGGATAGCCCGGCGCGCGGCGCGCGCCGGGTGCGGATCACTGCGACTTGCGTACCCGCAGATACCATTCCGACAGCAGGCGCACCTGCTTCTCGGTGTAGCCGCGCTCGACCATGCGTTTGACGAAGTCGTTGTGCTTCTGCTGTTCCTCCTTGCTGCCCTTGGCGTTGAAGCTGATGACCGGGAGCAGGTCCTCGGTGTTGGAGAACATCTTCTTCTCGATGACCACGCGCAGCTTCTCGTAGCTGAGCCAGGTTGGGTTCTTGCCGTTGTTGTTGGCGCGGGCGCGCAGCACGAAGTTGACGATCTCGTTGCGGAAGTCCTTCGGGTTGCTGATGCCGGCCGGCTTCTCGATCTTCTCCAGCTCCTCGTTGAGCGCCACGCGGTTGAGGATCTCGCCGGTTTCCGGGTCGCGGTACTCCTGGTCCTGGATCCAGAAGTCGGCGTACAGCACGTAGCGGTCGAAGATGTTCTGTCCGTACTCGCTGTAGGACTCGAGGTAGGCGGTCTGGATCTCCTTGCCGATGAACTCGATGTAGCGCGGCGCCAGGTATTCCTTGATATAGCGCAGGTAGCGCTCGCGCACTTCGGCGGGGAACTGCTCCTGCTCGATCTGCTGTTCCAGTACGTAGAGCAGGTGTACCGGGTTGGCGGCGATCTCGTGCGGGTCGAAGTTGAACACCTTGGACAGGATCTTGAAGGCGAAGCGGGTCGACAGACCGGTCATGCCCTCGTCGACGCCGGCGCTGTCGCGGTATTCCTGGATCGACTTGGCCTTGGGATCGGTGTCCTTGAGGTTCTCGCCGTCGTAGACGCGCATCTTCGAGTAGATGTTGGAATTCTCCGGCTCCTTGAGTCGGCTCAGCACGCTGAACTGGGCGAGCATCTTCAGGGTGTCCGGGGCGCAGTGGGCCTTGGCCAGCGAGCTGTTGATCAGCAGCTTGTCGTAGATCTTGACCTCGTCGGTGACGCGCAGGCAGTAAGGCACCTTGACGATGTAGATGCGGTCGATGAAGGCCTCGTTGTTCTTGTTGTTGCGGAAGCTGTGCCACTCGGATTCGTTGGAGTGGGCCAGCAGGATGCCGCTGTAGGGAATCGCGCCGAGGCCTTCGGTGCTGTTGTAGTTGCCTTCCTGGGTGGCGGTGAGCAGCGGGTGCAGCACCTTGATCGGCGCCTTGAACATCTCGACGAATTCCATCAGGCCCTGGTTGGCCCGGCACAGCGCGCCCGAGTAGCTGTAGGCGTCGGCGTCGTTCTGCGGGAATTCCTCGAGCTTGCGGATATCCACCTTGCCGACCAGCGCGGAGATGTCCTGGTTGTTCTCGTCGCCCGGTTCGGTCTTGGCCACGGCGATCTGGTTGAGGATCGAGGGGTAGAGCTTGACCACGCGGAACTGGCTGATGTCGCCGCCGAACTCCTGCAGGCGCTTGGTGGCCCAGGGCGACATGATCGAATTGAGGTAGCGGCGCGGGATGCCGTAGTCCTCCTCGAGGATGGCGCCGTCCTCGGCGGCGTTGAACAGCCCCAGCGGCGACTCGAACACCGGCGAGTCCTTGATGGCGTAGAAGGGCACCTTCTCCATCAGTTGCTTGAGCTTCTCGGCCAGCGACGACTTGCCGCCGCCCACCGGACCGAGCAGGTAGAGGATCTGTTTCTTCTCTTCCAGGCCCTGCGCGGCATGGCGGAAGTAGGAGACGATCTGGTCGATGCACTCTTCCATGCCGTGGAAGTCGGCGAAGGCCGGGTAACGGCGGATCACCTTGTTGGAGAAGATGCGCGACAGACGCGAGTTGGTCGAGGTGTCGAGCAGCTCCGGCTCGCCGATGGCCATCAGCAGGCGCTCGGCCGCGGTGGCGTAGGCGCTGCGATCCTGTTTGCACAGTTCGAGGTACTCCTGCAGCGAGTACTCCTCCTGGCGGGTCGCTTCGAAACGTTGTTGGAAGTGGCTGAAAATACTCATGACTTCACCTCGCTCGATGCTGAAAGCCGGTTCGGGTTCGGTCGTGCGGGTGCTTGGTAGCCCCGGCCTGGGACTTGGCCGGGAAGAATCCCCCAGAACACCTAAAGGTCGTTACCGATGGCCCGATGCCGGTTGGCCGGCTCTACCTTGAGTTGGATGGCCTGAGCTACAGGATAGTTCTTTCTGGCGAGGGTCAAGGCGGGGACAAGGATAACCAGATGTTACCGTCCGTCGGGAATCATCGGCAGGCCAGAGGAGGCGCGGCCTGCCGGCTCGGAAAAAAATGGCCGGGAGCCATTTTTAACGTAGCGCAGCGACGGCCCGGAAGGGTGGCCGCCAGGGACGGCAGGCCATAAAAATTATTCTGCGGGACTCTGCGCGGTGTCGTCGGGGTAGGTGGCGCGCCACAGCTCGAAACCGCCGTCGAGGCTGTAGACCTGGCTGAAACCCTGGCCGACCAGGTAGGCGGCGGCGCCCTGGCTGGAGTTGCCGTGGTAGCAGGAGACGATCAGCGGCGCGTCGAGGTCGGCGTTGTGGATGAAGTCGTGCAGCGAGTGGTTGTCCAGGTGGCGCGAGCCCTGGATATGTCCGGCGGCGAAGCTTTGCGGGTCGCGGATATCCACGACCACGGCGCCTTGCTGGCGCAGGGCCTGGGCCTGCTGGGGAGAGATACGCTGGAATTCGCTCATGGGTGCTCCTTGGGGCAGGTGCAGCGGTGGCGTTCGCCGCTGTCGACGTTGAGCAGGGTCATCGCGCCGCCCCACACGCAGCCGGTGTCCAGCGCATACAGGCCGGGCTCCTGGCAGTTGCCTTCGAGGGCGGCCCAGTGGCCGAAGATGATGGTCTCGCCGCGCATCTTGCGCTGCGGGTGGCTGAACCAGGGGGCGTAGCCGGGCGGGGCGCTGCCGACGCCTTCCTTGCTCTTCAGGTCCAGGGTACCGTCGGCCTTGCAGAAGCGCATGCGGGTGAAATAGTTGGTGATCACCCGCAGGCGGGTGACGCCGTGCAGGTCCTTGTGCCATTTGGCCGGTTCGTTGCCGTACATGCCGTCGAGAAACAGCGGCAGGCGGGCGTCGTCGCGCAGCGCCTCCTCGACCTCGGCGGCGCGGCGCAGCGCCTTGGTCAGGCTCCACTGCGGCGGGATGCCGGCATGCACCAGGGTCACCCGGCGCTCGGCATCGTGGTGCACCAGCTTCTGCAGGCGCAGCCAGTCGAGCAGGTCGGCGCGGTCCGGCGCGTCGAGGATCTCGCGCAGGGTGTCGCCCTTCTTCAGCCGCTCGATGTTGTGCGCCACGGCCAGCAGGTGCAGGTCGTGATTGCCCAGCACGCAGGTCACCGCCTGGCGGATGGAATAGAGAAAACGCAGGGTTTCCAGCGATTGCGGGCCGCGGTTGACCAGGTCGCCGACCAGCCACAGCTGGTCCTGCGCCGGGTCGAAGGCCACCCGCTCGAGCAGGCATTGCAGCGGTCGCAGGCAGCCCTGGATGTCGCCGACGGCATACAGCGCCATCAGTGCAGGGCTCCGGGCACGGCCAGGCGAAACGGCGCGATGACGGCGTCGAAGCGTTTGCCGTCCTCGGCGAGCATCTGGTAGCTGCCCTGCATGGTGCCGACCTGGGTGGTCATCACCGTGCCGCTGCTGTAGGTGTGGCTGGCGCCCGGGGCGATCTGCGGCTGCTGGCCGACCACGCCGGCGCCGCGCACTTCCTGCACGCGGCCGTCGCCGTCGGTGATGATCCAGTGGCGCGACAGCAGCTTGGCCGGCAGCTGGCCCTGGTTGCGGATGGTCACCGTGTAGGAGAAGGCGTAGCGGCCCAGCTCCGGCTGCGACTGCGCGGCCAGGTAGCGGGTGGTGACGCTGACGTCGATCTGGTAACGAGGGTCGGACATGCGAGTAACCCGTGTGGCGTATGGCAGTTTAGCCCTGGCTGGCGGCCAGGTGCGCCGCCAGTTGATCGGCCAGGCGAACGAAGGCGGCCAGGTCCAACTGTTCCGGGCGCAGGCTGCCATCGACGCCGGCGGCCTCGATGGCCTCGGCCGGCAGCAGTTGCTTGAGGGTATTGCGCAGGGTCTTGCGCCGCTGGTTGAAGGCTTCGCGCACCACCCGCTCGAGCAGGCGATGATCCTTGGCCGGATGCGGCAGCACCGCGTGCGGTACCAGGCGGACGATGGCCGAGTCGACCTTGGGCGGCGGATTGAAGGCGCCGGGGCCGACGTTGAACAGGTGTTCGACCCGGCAGTGGTACTGCACCATGATCGACAGGCGGCCCCAGTCGCCGCCGCCGGGGCCGGCGGCCAGACGCTCCACCACCTCTTTCTGCAGCATGAAGTGCATGTCGCGGATCAGCGCCGCGTTGTCCAGCAGGTGGAAGATCAGCGGGGTGGAGATGTTGTACGGCAGGTTGCCGACCACCCGCAGGCTGCCGGGGGCGGCCTCGAGGCGGGCGAAGTCGAACTTCAGCGCATCGCCCTGGTTCAGGCGAAAGCGCGGGTTGGCGCCGAACTTGCTCTGCAGGATGGGGATCAGGTCGAGGTCCAGCTCGATCACGTCGAGCTGCGCACCGCTGCCGAGCAGGCCCTCGGTCAGCGCGCCCTGGCCCGGGCCGATCTCCAGCAGGCGCTCGTCCTCCTTGGCGCGGATGGCGCGCAGGATGCGGTCGATGACGCCGGCATCGTGCAGGAAGTTCTGGCCGAAGCGCTTGCGCGCGCGGTGTTGGTATTCGGACATGGCAGGGCAGCTCCAGGCTTCAAGCTGCAAGCATCAAGCAAGAGCGCAAAGCGAAAAAACGAAGTCGGGTAGTTTAAGGCAAAAAGCGACAACACCCGTAGCCCGGATGCAATCCGGGCTGGGCTGCCGTCTACTTGCGGCTGGTAGCGGCGGCCATCTGGTAGGCGGTTTCCAGGGCCACCTGCAGGCTGCCGGTATCGATATTGCCGCTGCCGGCAAGGTCCAGCGCCGTGCCGTGATCCACCGAGGTGCGGATGATCGGCAGACCCAGGGTGACGTTGAGCGCCGCGCCGAAGCCCTTGAACTTGAGCACCGGCAGGCCCTGGTCGTGGTACATGGCCAGCACCGCGTCGGCCTGCTCCAGGTACTTGGGGGTGAACAGGGTGTCGGCCGGCAGCGGGCCGATCAGGGTCATGCCTTCGCCGCGCAGGCGCTCCAGCGTCGGCTCGATGATCTCGATTTCCTCGCGACCGAGGTGGCCGCCTTCGCCGGCATGGGGGTTGAGTCCGCAGACCAGGATGCGCGGTGCGGCGATGCCGAACTTGCTCTGCAGATCGGCATGCAGGATGCGGGTCACACGCTCCAGACGTTCGGCGCTGATGGCGGCGGCGACGTCCTTGAGCGGCAGGTGGGTGGTGACCAGGGCGACGCGCAGGCCGCGGGTGGCGAGCATCATCACCACCTGCTCCGTGTGGGTCAGCTCGGCGAGAAACTCGGTGTGGCCGGAGAAGGCGATACCGGCTTCGTTGATCACGCCCTTGTGCACCGGTGCGGTGATCATCGCGGCGAAGCTGCCGTCCAGGCAGCCCTGGCCGGCACGGGTGAGGGTTTCCAGAACGTAGCCGGCGTTGGCCGGATCGAGCCGGCCGGCTTGGCTCGGGGCGGCCAGCGGGGTGTCCCAGACATACAGGCTGCCGGCCGGCGCGGGGGCACTCGGCCAGCGGCCCGGGGCGACGTCCAGCAGCGCGATGTGCAGGCCGAGCTGGGCGGCGCGCTCGCCGAGCAGCTGGCGGCTGGCGATGGCCACCAGCGCCTCGGGTTGCGCCTGGCGGGCAAGCAGCAGGCAGAGGTCGGGGCCGATGCCGGCCGGTTCGCCGGGGGTCAGGGCAAAGACTCGGGGTGCGCTCATGGGCATTCTCGGTTGCGCCGCGGGGGCGCCAGTTTACGCTGCCTGGGCCGATAACGAAAAAGCCCGGCGCGGGGCCGGGCTCTTGCGTGCGAAACCGCCGTTACAGCTTGGTCTCGACGTAGGCTTCGTCGCGGATCTGACGCAACCAGGCCTGCAGTTCCTCGTCGTACTTGCGGTTGCGCAGCAGGTTGGCCGCCTGTTGCTCGCGGAACTGCGCGCTGCTGTCGGTGGCGCGACGGCCCATGACCTGCAGCACGTGCCAGCCGAACTGGGTCTGGAACGGCTGGGACAGCTCGCCACTGGCGGTCTCGCTCATCACCTGGCGGAACTCCGGCACCAGCGCGTTGGGGTCGATCCAGTTGAGGTCGCCGCCGTTGAGCGCCGAGCCCGGGTCTTCCGAGTAGCTCTTGGCCAGCTCGGCGAAGTCCTCGCCGGCGACGATGCGCTGGTACAGGCGTTCGACCAGGCGGCGGGTTTCCTCGGCGCTGCGAATCTCGCTGGGCTTGATCAGGATATGGCGCACGTGCACTTCGTCGCGCACCTGGGTGTCGCCGCCGCGCTTTTCCAGCAGCTTGAGGATGATGAAACCGCCCGGCGTGCGCAGCGGCTCGGTCACTTCGCCCGGGCTCAGCGCGCTGACCATCGAGTCGAACGGCGGCGGCAGCTGGCCGGCCTTGCGCCAGCCCATCTCGCCGCCTTCCAGCGCGGTTTCGCTGGCCGAGCGGGAAATCGCCAGCTGGGCGAAGTCGGCGCCCTGTTGCAATTGTTGGTACAGCTCGCGGGCCTGGCGGTCGGCTGCCTGGATCTCGCTGGAGGAGGCGCCTTCGGAGACCGGGATGAGGATGTTGGCCAGGCGAAACTCTTCCGACAGCTGCATCTTGCCCAGGTCGGAGGCGAGGAAGTTCTGCACTTCCTGGTCGGTGACCTGGATACGCTCGGCGACCCGGCGCTGGCGCACGCGGCTGATGATCATCTCGCGGCGCACCTGGTCGCGGGCGTCGGCGTAGGACAGGCCGTCGCGCGCCAGAGCCTGACGGAACTGCTCCAGGCTCATGCCGTTACGCTGGGCGATGGTGCCCATGGCCTGGTTCAGCTCCTCGTCGGTGATGCGGATGCCGGAGCGGTCACCGATCTGCAGCTGGATGTTCTCGATGATCAGGCGCTCGAGCACCTGCTGGCTGAGCACGTGCTCGGGCGGCAGGGCGCCGCCGCGTTTGCCGATGGTCTGCTGCACCTCGCGCAGGCGGGCGTCGAGCTGGCTCTGCATGACCACGTCGTTGTCGACGATGGCCACCACGCGGTCCAGCGGGCGGACATCGGCCTGGGCCGTCGCCGCGAGCAGCGCTGCGCCCAACAGCAGGGGGCGCAGGCAATCAGAAAGCTTGGTCTTCACGTTCACGGTAACCTTGAATGCCTTGGTCGAGGAAAGTTTCCACCTTGTTGCCCACTACGCCGCCGAGGCCCTTGAGGACGATCTGCAGGAAGATGCCGCGGTCGGCCTCGTCGTTGAGCGACGGGTTGAGGCTGACTTCGTCGTAGTCGATCCAGTAGCGGTTGATCAGGCGCAGCTTCCAGCAGCAGCTGTCGTACTCGAAGCCGCCGAAGGCTTCCAGGGTACGGTTGCGGCCGTAGTCGTACTGCCAGCGCGAGATCAGGCTCCACTGTGGAACCAGCGGCCAGATGACGGAGAAGTCATGCTGGTCGATCTTGTAGTAGTTCTTGATGTAGTTCGGGTTCGGCGAACCGTCGCCCAGGGTCGGGTTGCCGTAGTCCGGGTTGGTGGTCCAGGTGCCGCTGTCGCGGTCGTAGCGCACGGTATCGTTGCGGTAGCGATAACCGAGGTTGACCACCTTGTTCGGGTTGTCTTCCGGCTGGTAGTGGAACATCGCGCTGCCCGAACGGGTGCGGTGGGTATCCGGGTCCCAGTTGAAGGTCGACGACACGCGCCAGTCGCGGTTGAAGCGGTACAGGTACTCCAGCGCATAGGGCGAGACGTCGGCGGTGGCGTCCGGGCGGGTGCGGTAGTCGATACCGGCCAGCTGCACCTTGCGGTCCTCGAAGTAGAAGGCCTGGCCGATGCTGAAGCGCTGACGCTCGAAGCCGTTGGGCTCGATCCAGCGGCTGGTCACGCCCAGCGACAGCTTGTTCTCGTCGCCGATGCGATCCTTGCCGGAGAAGCGGTTCTCGCGCCACAGCGAGGCGTAGCTGAAGGTCGGCTCGCCGCTGTCGAACACCGGGATGTCGGTCTGGTCTTCTTCCGGCACGTAGAGGTAGAAGGCGCGCGGCTCCAGGGTCTGGCGGAAGTCCTTGCCGAACAGCTGGGTGTTGCGGTCGAAGTACAGGCCGCTGTCGACGCTGAACAGGCCGACGCCGCGGTTCTGCGTGCTGTCGAACTCCTGCTCGGCCAGCAGGCTGTTCTTGCCCTGCTGATCCAGGCTGATGTCGTAGTGGGTCTGGCGGTACTTGACCTGCGGCTTGAGGAAGCCCCAGGTCCAGTCCAGCGGCAGGGCGACGCCCGGCTCCAGGTGCAGGCGCTCGCCGTTGGCGCGGGCCAGGCCGCGAATACGGGTGTCGTACCAGGTCTGTTCGGCCACGCCGTCTTCGTTGATGAAGTTGCCCGAGCGCAGGTCGCGGTCGAAGCGCACGTATTCGCTGCCGTAGGTGAAGTCCAGGCCGCCCGGATTGAACGGCAGCTTGCCGTCCAGGGTGAGCTGCGGCAGGCGGTCGTACGGCGTGACGTCGGTGATATTGGCCAGCTCGTAGGCGTGCAGGTTGAGCTGCGCGCGGTAGCTGTCGCCGCGGTAGGTCAGGCTGCCGCGCTGGTTGACGTAGGTGGGCGTGTCGATACCCAGGTCGGTATCCAGGTCCTGGAAGTAGTAGGGGTCGCTGATGTCGGTGTAGTCAACCTCGGCCAGCAGGCGCGAGTTCAGGCCCTGCTTGTGCTGCCAGCTGTACAGCCAGCGCTGGTCTTCGTACTCGGACTGCAGCTTGCGCTCGTCTTCGCTGTCGTCGAGGTAGGCGGCGCCGATCTGGCCTTCGCTGCTCTCGGTCAGGTAGCGGAACTCGCCCTCCATCAACAGGCCGCGGTTGGCCATGTAGGTCGGGTAGAGCGTGGCGTCGTAGTTCGGCGCCAGGTTGAAGTAGTAGGGCGTCTGCAGCGAGAAGCCGTTGTCGCTCGAGGTGCCCATGCTCGGCGGCAGGAAGCCGGACTGGCGACGGTCGTCGATCGGGAAATAGATGTAGGGGGTGTAGAACACCGGGATGTCCTTGACCCGCAGCGTCACGTTGGTCGCGGTGCCGAAGCCGGTGGCCGGGTTCAGGGTGACGTTGTTGCCCTTCAGGTGCCAGGCGTTGTCGCCCGGCTCGCAGCGGGTGTAGGTACCGTCCTTGAGGCGGATGATCGCGGTCTCTTCGCGCTTGGCATAGAGTGCGCTACCGCGGACGTGGGCTTCGTGCATCACGTACTCGGCGTTGTCGATCTTGGCTTCGCCGTTGTCCAGTTGCAGCTCGGCGCGGTCGCCGACCACCAGCATGCCCTTGTCGCGCAGACGCACGTTGCCGATCAGCTCGCCACGGTTCTCGGTCTGGTGCAGGCTGGCCTCGTCGGCCTCCACCTGCATGCCGGACTGGCGCAGGATCACGTCGCCGGCGAGGGTCGCCACCTGCTTTTCCTGCTCGTAACGCGAGGCCTTGGCCGAGACGAACATCGGCGCTTCGTCCAGCGGCGTATCGTCGTCCATGCCCGGGCGCAGCGGCTCGACATAGGCGCCGGCGCAGTAAGGGCCGGCTTCGGCCAGCTGGGCGGCGGTCAGCTTGTCGCGCGGCACCCAGTCGAGGTGGCTGTAGTCGGCGCTGCGCGAGGCCAGGGCGCGGCCCTTGCTCTCGGTGACCAGGGTGGTGGTTTCCTGTTTGGCGCTGGCTTTGCCGCTGCTGGCGTCGCTCGCGCTGACGGCGCTGGTGCTGTGCTGAGGACGGGGCGGCAGGCTGGCGGCAGGGGCCTTGGGCGCGCAGGCCCAACCGCCGCTGGGCGACACCTGGCAGTCGAACTGCTCGGCGGCGAAAACCTGTAGGCTGACGGCGGGTTGTAGGGCCAGAAGACTGCCGGTGACCAGCAGCGGGAATTTCTTGCGGAACGCGGGGTATTTTACTGCCATCTTGTTAGTCCGGGCTTCCTGCGCGCTATCGGCCCAGGGGCCGCACGCCTCTCGATGGGCTGAAAAAGATGCTGGATAATAAAGCATGACCCGCGCAACGGCTAGCGCCGTCGGAGACCCCCTGATGCCTGAACACGATGTACGTCTGCAACAGCTGCACACCTGGCTCGCTCAGCAATTACCCGCCCTGTTCGCCGCTCGCGGCTGGGGCCGGGTGCCGCCTGCGCAGCTGACCCCCGCCAGCAGCGACGCCAGTTTTCGCCGCTATTTCCGCTGGCAGGCGGGCGAGCGCAGCCTGATCCTGATGGACGCGCCGCCGCCGCAGGAGAACTGTGCGCCCTTCGTGCGCATTGCCGCGCTGTTGGCCCGTGCTGGCGTGCATGTGCCCGAAGTGCTGGCCGCCGATCTGGAGCAGGGCTTTCTGATCCTGGACGATCTCGGCCACCAGACCTATCTGGAGGTGATCGACGAGCACAACGCCGACACCCTGTTCGACGACGCTGTCGAAGCCTTGCTGCTGCAGCAGCGCCTGCCGCTGGATGGCGATCTGCCGCATTACGACGAGGCGCTGCTGCGCCGCGAGCTGCAGCTGTTTCCCGAGTGGTACGTGCAGCGCCATCTGGGCTACGAGTTCGACGCGAAGCAGCAGGCGGCCTGGCAGCGCATCTGCGCCCTGCTGATCGACAGCGCCCTGGCCCAGCCCAAGGTGCTGGTGCACCGCGACTTCATGCCGCGCAACCTGATGCAGAGCGCGCCCAATCCCGGCGTGCTGGATTTCCAGGACGCCGTCTACGGGCCGGTCACCTACGACATCACCTGCCTGTTCAAGGACGCCTTCCTCAGCTGGCCCGAGGCGCGCGTGCGGGGCTGGCTGCAGGGCTACTGGGAGCGGGCGCAGGCAGCCGGCATCCCGGTGCAGCCCGCGTTCGACGAGTTTCTGCGCGCCAGCGACCTGATGGGCGTGCAGCGCCATCTCAAGGTGATCGGCATCTTCGCGCGCATCTGCCACCGCGATGGCAAGCCCAGGTACCTCGGCGACGTGCCGCGCTTCTTCGCCTATATCGAGGCGGTGCTGGCCCGCCGGCCAGAGCTGGCCGAGCTGGGCGCGCTGCTCGCCAGCCTGGCGCAGGCCGAGGTCGCCCGCGCATGAAGGCCATGATTCTCGCCGCGGGCAAGGGCGAGCGCCTGCGCCCGCTGACCCTGCATACACCGAAGCCGCTGGTGCGTGTCGCCGGCGTGCCGTTGATCGAGTACCACCTGCGCGCCCTGGCCGCCGCCGGCTTCGCCGAGCTGGTGATCAACCATGCCTGGCTCGGCCGGCAGATCGAGGAGCATGTCGGCGACGGCGCGCGCTTCGGCCTGCGCATCGCCTATTCCGCCGAGGGCGAGCCGCTGGAAACCGGCGGCGGTATCTTCCAGGCGCTGCCCTTGCTGGGCGATGAGCCCTTCGTGCTGGTCAACGGCGATATCTTCACCGACTACCCCTTCGCCGAGTTGCGCCGTCCGCTGCAGGGGCTGGCCCACCTGGTGCTGGTGGACAATCCGCCGCACCACGCCCAGGGCGACTTTCGCCTCGCCGACGGCCGGGTGGGCGAGCTCGACGGCGCGGGTACGGGCCTGACCTACAGCGGTCTGGCCGTGCTGTCGCCGGCACTGTTCGCCGACTGCCAGCCGGGCGCTTTCAAGCTGGCGCCGCTGCTGCGTCGGGCCATGGCCGCGGGGCTGGTGAGCGGCGAGCGCTACGCCGGACGCTGGGTGGATGTCGGCACCCACGAGCGCCTGGCCGAAGTCGAGCGCCTGCTGGCGCAGGGGCGCTGAGGTGCTCTGGCCGGTGACCCTGCTCGGCGCCGTGGCCGGTCTGGCGGTGGCCAGCATTCCCGGCGCCCT
>NZ_AVOF01000384.1:0-2778 GCF_000465935.2 Pseudomonas sp. EGD-AK9 | reverse complement strand
CCGCCCGGCGCAGCGGGTGACCTGGCTGCTGCGCGCCGCCGCCGAGATTCGCGCGGTGGCCGAGGAGGGGGCCTGGGTGCTGTGCCAGGAAAACGGCAAGAGCCTCAACGATGCCCGCGACGAGTTCATCGAAGCCGCTCGCTACTTCGAGTACTACGCCGGCATGGCCGACAAGATCGAGGGCACCTCGATCCCGCTGGGCAACGGCTACATGGACTTCACCCTCTACGACCCCATGGGCGTGTCGGCGCAGATCGTGCCGTGGAACTTCCCGGTGTCCATCTGCGCCCGCTCCCTGGCACCCGCTTTGGCTGCCGGCAACGCAGTGGTGATCAAGTCGCCGGAGCTGTCGCCGCTGGGCCTGTGCGTGCTGCTGCGTGCCATCGCCCGCGCCGGCCTGCCCAGGGGCGCGGTCAACCTGATCTGCGGCCGCGGCCGCGAGGTCGGGGCGCATCTGGTGAGCAGCGCCAAGGTCGACCAGATCGTCTTCACCGGCTCGGTGCCCACTGGCCAGACCATCCTGCGCGATGCCGCCGAGAATGCGATTCCCAGCGTCATGGAGCTGGGCGGCAAGTCGGCGGCCATCGCCTTCGCCGACGTCGACCGCCAGCAGCTGCTGGCCAGCGTCAAGGGCGGCATCTTCTTCAATGCCGGCCAGGTCTGCTCGGCCATGTCGCGCCTGCTGGTGCAGCGCGAGATCTACGAAGAGATCGTCGCCGCCGTGGTCGAGCTGGCCGAAGGGCTGTCCGTCGGCCTCGGCCAGGACAACCCGGACCTCACCCCGGTGGTCAGCGCCGCACAACTGGCCAGCATCGAAAGCCTGTGCCGGCGCGCCGTCGACGCGGGCGCAGTGGCGGCCACCGGTGGCGAGGCTTTCAGCGACAGGGCCGGGCACTTTATGCGCCCGACCGTGTTCCGCGATGTGCGCCCCGAGATGTGTATCGCCCGGGAAGAGGTGTTCGGCCCGGTCCTGGCGATCATCCCCTTCGACAGCGAGGAGCAGGCCATCGAGATCGCCAACGGCACCGACTTCGGTCTGGTCGCCGGCGTCTTCACCCAGGACATCAGCCGCGCCATGCGCTGCGTGCGGCGCCTGCGGGCCGGCCAGGTATTCGTCAACGAGTGGTATGCCGGCGGCATCGAAACGCCGTTCGGCGGTGTGGGGCTGTCCGGTTTCGGCCGCGAGAAGGGCCAGGAAGCGCTGTATAGCTACGTACGTACCAAGAACGTCGCCATTCGCGTGGCGGGGGAGTGAACGACATGTTCAAGACCTGGCTCTGTGTGGTCTGCGGCCTGATCTATGACGAGGCCCTGGGCTGGCCGGACGACGGCATTGTCGCCGGCACCCGTTGGGAAGATGTGCCGGCGGACTGGAAGTGCCCGGAGTGCAAGGTCGGCAAGGAAGATTTCGAGATGCTCGACATCAGCCCGGTAGTCGCCGCGGCAGCGACCCCCTCGACGCCCTTGCCGGTGCCCCCGGCGGCGCCCGCACAACCTGCGGCTGGCGTGCGTCAGCCCATCGTCATCATCGGCAGCGGTTATGCCGGCTATGGCCTGGCCCAGGCGTTGCGCCGCGCCGATGCCGAGGTTGAAATCCGCGTGCTAACCCAGGAGTCCGGGCACCTGTACTCCAAACCGGCGCTGTCCATCGGCCTGGCTCAGGGCAAGAGCGCCGAGGCGCTGGCCGGCGAGTCGGCCCTGGCCATCGAGAGGCGCCTGAAGATTCGCGTCTACCCGCATTGCAGGGTCGAGCGCATCGACACCACGGAGCGACGCCTGCACACCACTATCGGCGAGATGGAGTACGGCCAGCTGGTGCTGGCCAGCGGCGCGGCGCCGATTCGCTTGCCCATCGAAGGGGCCAGCGACGCGCTGCTCAGCGTCAACAACCTGCACGACTATCGCAGCTTCCGCGAGCGCCTGGTCGGCGTGCGCCGCGTCGCCATCCTCGGCGACGGCCTGATCGGCTGCGAGTTCGCCAATGACCTGGCGGCCAGCGGCTTCGAGGTCAGCGTTATCGGCCTCGGTAAATGGCCGATGGAGCGCCTGTTGCCGGCCGAGGCCGGCCGGCAGCTGCAGACCGCGCTGGCGGAGCTGGGCGTGCAGTGGCACCTGCAGAACACTCTGCAGCGCATAGACGCACTGGAGCAGGGCTACCGCCTGACCCTGGCCGATGGCGAGGGCCTGGACGCCGATCTGGTGCTCTCCGCCGTCGGCCTGCGGCCCAACCTGGGCCTGGCCGAAAGCGCCGGGCTCGCCGTGGGTCGCGGCATCCGGGTCGATGCCCGCCTGCAGTGCTCGCAAGCGGGGATCTACGCCCTGGGCGACTGCATCGAGATCGACGGCCAGCTGCTGCCCTACCTGGCGCCGATCAACCAGGGCATCGCCGCCCTGAGCAAGACCCTGCTCGGCCAGCCAACCACGGTCAGCTACCCGCTGATGCCGGTGACGGTGAAGACCCCGGCCGCACCGCTGTGCCTGCTGCCGCCGGCCGTCGGCGTAGCCGGCGAATGGCGTTGCACGGCGACCGCCGATGGCCTCAGCGCCGGCTACTACGACACCGCCGGCACCCTGTGCGGCTTCGTCCTGCTCGGCCGGCAAGCCCAAGCGCAGCGCAACAGCTGGCTGCAATCCTGTCAGAACGCACAACGGGCCGTGGCCTGAGGGCGCAAGCATGAACAAGAGCATCAATCTGCCCCACGACGACGCCAGCTGCGGCTGGTACGCCGCGCTGCCCGCCGCCGAGCCCGCCACGCGCCTGCAGGGCGAGCAGCGTGC
>NZ_AVOF01000383.1:0-2827 GCF_000465935.2 Pseudomonas sp. EGD-AK9 | reverse complement strand
ATCTGCACCACGCGCTGGCGCGCCACGCCCGGCAGGCCGCGGCGCAGGCCCTCGGCGAAGCCCAGGCAATCGGTGTTGTGGCCGACGCGCTTGCCGTCCTTGAGCACCACGGTATTGACCGCGCCGATGCCGCGCGCCTCGTCCGACAGCTCGTCGAGCAGCGGGATGATCGCCTGCTTGCAGGGGAAGGTGATGTTCAGCCCGGTGAAACCCATGCGCTCGGCGGCGCCGAGCAGCTCGGGCAGGGCGCCGCTGTCGAGGCCGAGCTGGTCCAGGTCGATCAGCCGGTAGAGGTAGCGCAGGCCCTGGGCGTCGCCCTCGCGTTCGTGCATGGCCGGCGTGCGCGAGCCCTGGATGCCGGCCCCGATCAGGCCGGCGAGGATGCTGGATGTGGCGGAGGACATGGCGTTATCCCTTGAGCAACTGGCTGAAGTATTGCAGCCCCAGGCGATAGCCCTGGCTGCCGAGACCGCAGATCACCCCGACGGCGATCGGCGAAACGAAGGAGTGATGGCGGAAGGCCTCGCGCTTGTGCACGTTGGACAGGTGCACCTCGAGCACCGGCAGCTCGCTGGCCACCAGGGCGTCGCGAATCGCCACCGAGGTGTGGGTCCAGGCGGCCGGGTTGATCAGGATGCCGGCGCAGCGCCCGCGCGCCTTGTGAATCCAGTCGAGCAGCTCGCCTTCGTGGTTGGTCTGGCGAAACTCGATGGCCAGGCCGCACTCGGCCGCGGTGTCGGCGCACAGCCGGGAGATGTCGGCGAGGGTTTCATGGCCGTAGGTGGCCGGTTCGCGGGTGCCGAGCAGATTCAGGTTGGGGCCGTTGAGCACCAGGATGCAGGGGGACATAGGGGGCGATCTCTTGTTGTTGTGGCAACGGGCGACAAGTCGTTTCGGAAAATGTACTAACTAGTTAATGCGGTCAATCGAGCGGATCGCTTGCGCTGGCCAACGGCAGCCGGGGAAAGCTCGGTGGGAGCGCTGCAGGCCAGCAATGGCGGGGCTTGCAGCCAGATGGCAGGGCGCCAGGGCGGGCGGCGAAACTGGGCGATTACCGGCCAGGCGCTGGGGCGAGGGGCGGGGATTGGCGGCGAGCAGGCAATAAAAAAGCCGGCTTGTGGCCGGCTTTTAGGGGGTGGTCAGGGCTTATTTTTGGTAAGCCGCGACTGCCTTGTTGATCAGGCCGCGGGCCTCTTCGGCGCCGCCCCAGCCTTCGACCTTGACCCACTTACCCTTCTCCAGATCCTTGTAGTTCTCGAAGAAGTGCTTGATCTGCTCGATCAGCAGGGCCGGCAGGTCGGTGTATTCCTGAACGTCCTTGTACAGCACGGTCAGCTTGTCGTGCGGTACCGCGACCAGCTTGGCGTCGCCGCCGGCTTCGTCGCTCATGTGCAGCACGCCGACCGGACGGGCGCGGATCACCGAACCCGGCGCCACCGGGTAGGGGGTCACGACCAGGACGTCCAGCGGGTCGCCGTCGTCGGCCAGGGTGTGCGGGATGAAGCCGTAGTTGGCCGGGTAGAACATCGGCGTGGCCATGAAACGGTCGACCATCAGGCAATCGCTGTCGTGGTCGATTTCGTATTTGATCGGCGCGTGGTTGGCCGGGATCTCGATGGCAACGTAGATGTCGTTCGGCAGGTCTTTGCCAGCCGGGATCTTGCTGTAGCTCATGGGGGGAACTCCCAGGGAGGGCCAAAAAAGTGGGGCGGATTATAGGCACATTCGCACGGGGTGACTACGCCGGCTTACTCAGCCATTGGTCGCGTTTGTCGCCATCCGGTAGTCGGGGTGCTCGGCCTGCAGCCGCTGCAGGCGGGCCAGGCTGTCCTGGCGGTAGAACAGCGCCAGTTGTCGGTAAACCGCAGGGAAGGCTTCGGCCAGCAGGTCCGGGGCGCTGAAGAAGTATTCGCTGGTCACCGCGAAGAACTCCGCCGGGTCTTCCGCGGCGTAGGGATCGATGGCGGTTTCGGCGTCGGGATCGGCGTCCAGTTCGGCGTTGAGCGCGTCGAAGGCACTCTGCATGGCCTGCGCCCAGTCCTGCACGCGCATGTCGCGGTGCAGCGGCGGCAGGCCGTTGGCGCCGCCGTCGAGCATGTCCAGCTTGTGCGCCAGTTCGTGGATCACCAGGTTGTAGCCCTCCCAGCCGCCACTGGCCTCGACCCCGGGCCAGGCGAGTATCACCGGGCCCTGCTGCCAGGCCTCGCCGCTGCGGGCGTCGTCCCATTCGTGCTCGACCCCGGCGGCGTCGCGGTGGCGCTGCGGGCTGAGGAAGTCGTCGGGGTACAGCACGATCTCGTGAAAGCCGCGGTACCAGTCCTGCTCGCCCAAGTGCAGCAGCGGTAGCTGCGCCTGCGCGGCCAGCAGCAGGCGCTCGACCGCGCCCAGCTCGACGCCGGGCAGGGCGGTCAGGCGCTTGCTGGCGAGAAACAGCGCGGCGCGCTCGCGCAGGCGCTGCAATTCCGCCTCGTCCAGGCCGTCGAGGATCGGCAGGCGACGGCGCACCTCGGCCCAGTGGGCCGGGTCGATCGGGTTGCGTTCGAGGGTGCGTTGGCGGCGCCAGGCCTTGAAGGACCACATGCTGAAAGGCTCGCAGGAAAGATGCGGCCACCTTAAGCGCCGCGGGCGCCTGCCACAAGTCGGCATAAAGCCTGCAACGACCGGGCAGGATGCTGCTTGCGCAGGAGGGCCGGCCATGACGCTGCAACTGCTCGAACACCCCACGCTCAGCCTGGCCCTCGGCGCCGGGCTGGACTTGCCGCAGCAGGCGGCGCGGGCTCGGGCCATGTGGCTGGCCGGACGATCCCTTCGCCGAACTGAGCGACGA
>NZ_AVOF01000382.1:0-2828 GCF_000465935.2 Pseudomonas sp. EGD-AK9 | reverse complement strand
GGGTTGAGGCGACGGGCGTCCCAGGGCCAGAGCAGGGCCTGGGCCGGGTGCCAGAGCTGGGCGTCGTGGTTCAGGCGGGCGCTGCTCACCGCGTGTCGGTGCACTTCCTGCTGCACCTCGGCCAGCGGCAGCTGCAGGTAGAGCCCGGTCAGGCGCTGCCAGCGCAGGCTGTGCGGGGCGTTCCAGGCCTGGTGCGCCGACAGTGCCAGGCCGTTGGCCAGCAGCACGCAGTTGCTCGGCTGGGTCAGCCAGCGGCGCAAGGGGATGTCGGCATCGAGCAACTGCTGCTGGTGCAGCGGGTGCTGGTTGTCGCGGGCGATATGCAGCGCCTTGACCAGCAGGCGGCGGTCGCGCTCCAGCAGGCGGTAGCCCTGCACTATCCACTCCGGCAGGCGCCAGCGCTCGGCCAGTTGCAGGCACAGCTGCAGCAGCGGTACGCCGAGCAGCTCCTGCTCCACCTTGGCCGGCCGCTCGCCCTTGACCAGGATGCGCTGCTCCCAGGTCTCGAACAGCTGCGGATGGGCGCATAGCAGCGGCCAGAGCGGGGCGAGAAACAGCAGGCTGCAGCCATGCAGCTCGTTCCACAGGCGCGCCAGACGTGCGCCGAACAGGCCGCGCGCCTGGTGGCTGGCATGCTGGCTGATCAGCAGGAGCTGGCGCAGGGCCGGCGGGATTTCCCCTGCCGGCAGGGCGGGGGCCTGGTTGAGCAGGGTTTCGCAGCGCTTCAGGCCGAGGCGGGCCAGCGCGGTCTCCAGGCTGTCGGCCGGGTCGCTGAGGGTGCCGCCGGCCTGGTTGGCCTCGCGCAGCACCTGCAGGGCGAAGGTCGGGCTGAGTTCGATCGCCTCGGCGATCTCGCCCCAGGTGCGGCGGCCGTCGCCGAGGGTGCGCCGCAGGCATGCATGCTGCTCCTGCTCGATCGGCAGGGGCAGCTTGGCCAGCTGTTGCAGCCAGGCGTCGAGGGTGCGTGGCAGGGGCTTTGGCGTCGACATGTGAGTTGAGCCGAACTGGCTTTTGACCTTAACTGGCTATAGTCTGGCGTATAAGTTCCGATAATTAGAAGGGTTGTTTTTAATAACCCTCTCTCTTGGCTCTGCAAGCACTCTTTCTATGGCAAAAATCATCGGCATCATCGTGGTTCTGGGCTGCGTCTTCGGCGGCTTCGTCCTGTCCGGCGGGCAGTTCATGGCGCTCGTTCATCCCTACGAAGTGCTTATCATCGGTGGTGCGGCGCTGGGCGGCTTCCTCCAGGCCAACCCGGGCAGCATGTTCATGACGGTATTCAAGAAGTCGGTGAGCATGTTCGGCACCCGCTTCACCCACACCTATTACCTGGAAGTGCTCAAGCTGCTCTACGAGATCCTCAACAAGAGCCGCCGCGAAGGCATGATGGCCATCGAGGCGGACATCGAGGACCCCAACGCCAGCCCGATCTTCAGCAAGTACCCAGGTGTGCTCAAGGACGCGCGGATGACCGCCTTCATCTGCGACTACCTGCGCATCATGTCCTCCGGCAACATGGCCCCGCACGAGCTGGAGGGCCTGTTCGACATGGAACTGGCCAGCCTCAAGGAGGATGTGGAGCACCCCGCCCATGCGGTGGCCAAGGTCGCCGACGGCCTGCCGGCGATGGGTATCGTCGCCGCGGTGCTGGGCATCGTCATCACCATGTCGATCCTCGCCGAGGCGGACAACGCGCAGATCGGCGAGAAGGTCGCCACCGCGCTGGTCGGCACCTTCCTCGGCATCCTCGCTTCCTACGGCTTTTTCGGCCCGCTGTCGATGGCGCTGGAGCACGACGCCAAGGAGGAGGTCAACCTTTACGAGGCGATCAAAGCGACCCTGGTGGCTTCGGCCTCGGGCATGCCGCCGAGCCTGGCGGTGGAGTTCGGCCGCAAGGTGCTGTTCCCGGCGCACCGGCCGAGCTTCACCGAGCTCGAACAGGCCATGCGCGGCAACTAAGCCATGGAAAACAACCAGCCGATCATCGTCAAACGCGGCAAGAAGCGCGCCGGCGGGCACCACGGCGGCGCCTGGAAGATCGCCTTCGCCGACTTCGCCACGGCCATGATGGCGTTCTTCCTGGTGATGTGGTTGATGTCCTCGGCCACCCCGGAGCAGAAGAAGGCCATTTCCGGTTACTTCCAGGACCCCATCGGCTTCACCGAGAGCGCCAGCCCGCACGCCATCGATCTCGGCGGTACGCCGACGCCGGCGCCGGATCGCACCCTCAATCCGGAAATCCAGGACCTGACCGACAGCCAGGACGTGGAGATCGACGCCGACCAGGTCGAGACCCTGGCCGACAAGCTGGAGCGCGAGCGCCTGGAGCTGCTGCTGCAGGAACTGCAGAACAAGGTAGACGAGAACCCCGAGCTGCAGCGCTTCAAGGACCAGATCCTGTTCGAGATCACCCAGGACGGCCTGCGCATCCAGATCATGGACGCCGAGAATCGGCCGATGTTCGCCCTCGGCAGCGCCGAGCTGCAGCCCTATTTCGAGGACATCCTGCTGGCCATGGCCGACACCATTCGCGCGGTGCCGAACAAGATCAGCATCAGCGGCCACACCGACGCCAAACCCTTCGTCGGGCGCGGCGATTTCGGCAACTGGGAGCTGTCGGCCAATCGCGCCAACGCTGCGCGGCGTACCCTGATCGCCGGCGGCTATGCCGACGAGCAGGTGGCGCGGGTGGTCGGTTACGCCTCTTCGGCCCTGTTCGACCGCGACGACCCCTTCAATCCGGTCAACCGGCGCATCGACATCATCGTGCTGACCAAGAAGGCGCAGCGCGCCATCGAGGGCGAGCAGGGCAGCGACGAAGCGCCGCC
>NZ_AVOF01000381.1:0-2836 GCF_000465935.2 Pseudomonas sp. EGD-AK9 | reverse complement strand
TGGCAGGCCGAGAGCGACCGGCATACGCCATCACTGCCCAGCGTCGGGCCGCGTCCCGGCTGGCTGCTGGGCGAACCTCAGCCGCTGGCCGAGGCCGGCCTGCTGATCCTCGCCGGGCCCGAGCGCATCGAATCCGGCTGGTGGGACGGCGGCGACCTGCGCCGCGACTATTACCTGGTGCAAACCCGCAGCGGCCAGCGCGCCTGGGCCTTTCGCCCGGTCGGCGGCGCAGGGCCGCTGCAGCTGCACGGCTGGTTCGCATGACGCCCGACTACGCCGAGCTGCACTGCCTGTCCAATTTCAGCTTTCAACGTGGAGCCTCCAGCGCCCGCGAGCTGTTCGAGCGCGCCGCGCGCCTCGGCTACCGGGCCCTGGCGATCACCGACGAATGCACGCTCGCCGGCATCGTGCGCGCCTGGCAGGCGGCCAGGGAGAGCGGCCTGGCGCTGATCGTCGGCAGCGAGATGCCCATCGAGAGCGGCCCCAAGCTGGTGCTGCTGGCCGAGGACCTGGCCGGCTACCAGGCGCTGTGCCGGCTGATCACCGTCGCCCGGCGCCGCGCCGAGAAGGGTCGCTACCGCCTGCTGCGCGAGGACTTCGACGCGCCGCTGGCCGGCCTGCTGGCGATCTGGCTGGCCGAACCGCAGATCAGTGAGCACGAGGGCATCTGGTTGCGCCAGCGTTTTGCCGACCGCCTGTGGCTGGGCATCGAACTGCATCGCGGCGCCGACGATGCCGCTCGCCTGCGCCAGTTGCAGGCCCTGGCCGCGCGCCTGCAGATTCCCGCCCTGGCCTGCGGCGACGTGCATATGCACGCCCGCGGCCGCCGCGCCCTGCAGGACTGCATGACCGCCATCCGCCAGCATCTGCCGGTGGCCGAAGCCGGCGCCTGGCTGTTTCCCAACGGCGAACGCCACCTGCGCCGCCGCGAGGAGCTGGCCGAGCTGTATCCGCAGGAATTGCTCGACGAGACGCTACGGGTGGCCGAGCGCTGCCGCTTCGAGCTCGGCGAGCTGCAGTATCAGTACCCCCACGAGCTGGTGCCGGCAGGCCACAATGCCACCTCCTGGCTGCGTCATCGGGTCGAAGAAGGCCTGCACTGGCGCTGGCCGGATGGCGCCAGCGCCAAGGTGCGGGCGCAGGTCGAGCACGAGCTGCAGCTGATCACTGAGCTGAAATACGAGAGCTACTTTCTCACCGTGCACGACATCGTCAGCTGGGCCCGCGAGCAGCACATCCTCTGCCAGGGCCGCGGCTCGGCGGCCAACTCCACGGTGTGCTTCGCCCTCGGCATCACCGAACTGAACCCGGACAATTCGGGCAGCCGGCTGCTGTTCGAGCGCTTTCTCTCGCGCGAGCGCAACGAGCCGCCGGATATCGATGTCGACTTCGAGCACGAGCGCCGCGAGGAGGTCATCCAGTACGTGTTTCGCCGCTATGGCCGCCAGCGCGCGGCGCTGACCGCGGTGGCCAGCACCTACCACGGCGCCGGCGCGCTGCGTGACGTGGCTAAGGCGCTCGGCCTGCCGCCCGACCAGGTCGGCGCCCTGGCCGACTGCTGCGGACGCTGGAGCGACCGCATGCCGGACGCCGAACGCCTGCGCGAGGCCGGCTTCGACCCGGACAGCCCGTCACTGCACCGCATCCTGACCCTGGCCGGCGAGCTGATCGGCTTTCCCCGTCACCTGTCGCAGCACCCGGGCGGCTTCGTCATCTCCGAACACCCGCTGCAGACCCTGGTGCCGGTGGAGAACGCCAGCATGGCCGAGCGCACCGTGATTCAGTGGGACAAGGACGACCTCGACCTGGTCGGCCTGCTCAAGGTCGATATCCTCGCCCTCGGCATGCTCAGCGCGCTGCGCCGCTGCTTCGCCCTGATCGAGCGCTACCGCGGCACACGCTGGACCCTGGCCAGCCTGCCGCAGGAGGATGCGGCGACCTACGCCATGATCAGCCGCGCCGACACCGTTGGCGTGTTCCAGATCGAGTCGCGCGCGCAGATGGCCATGTTACCGCGCCTGCGCCCAAAGACCTTCTACGATCTGGTGATCCAGGTCGCCATCGTCCGCCCCGGGCCGATCCAGGGCGACATGGTTCATCCCTATCTGCGCCGGCGTAATAAAGAAGAACCGGTGGAGTACCCATCCAAAGAGCTGATTCCGGTGTTCGAACGCACCCTCGGCGTGCCGCTGTTTCAGGAGCAGGTGATGGAGCTGGCCATGGCCGCCGCCGACTACAGCCCCGGCGAGGCCGACGAGCTGCGCCGCTCGATGGCCGCCTGGAAGCGCCACGGCGGGCTGGAGCCGCATCGCCAGCGACTGACCTCGCGCATGCTGGAAAAAGGCTACACGGCGGAATTCACCGCGCGCATCTTCCGCCAGATCGAGGGTTTCGGCAGCTACGGCTTCCCCGAGTCCCACGCCGCCAGCTTCGCCCTGCTCACCTACGCCAGCTGCTGGCTGAAATGCCACGAGCCGGCCGCCTACGCCTGCGCCCTGGTCAACAGCTGGCCGATGGGTTTCTACAGCCCCGACCAGGTGCTGCAGGACGCCCGCCGCCACGGCATCGAGGTGCGTCCGGCGGACGTGCGCCACAGCGCCTGGGACTGCAGCCTGGAGCCCTCCGGCGGCGAGCAGCCGGCGATCCGCCTGGGGCTGCGCCTGCTGCGCGGCTTTCGCGAGGAGGCTGCCAAACGCATCGAGGCGGCGCGGCAGGCGGCGCCCTTCAAGGATGTGGACGACCTGTGCCGACGCGCCACGCTGGATGCCCGCGCCCGCGAATGCCTGGCCGATGCCGGCGCCTGCGCGGCCTGGCATTCGCGGGCGCGGGCATCCAG
>NZ_AVOF01000380.1:0-2869 GCF_000465935.2 Pseudomonas sp. EGD-AK9 | reverse complement strand
ATGGCCGCGCCCTTGCGGCGCACGCTGCCGTGGCTCGGCGCCACGAAGCCGGCGGCGGCGCGCAGCAGGGTGGTCTTGCCGCAGCCCGAGGGACCGATCACGCACACGAACTCGCCGCGCTTCACCGTCAGTTCGACGGGCGAGAGGATTTGCCGGCCGCCGAGCTCGATGGCCACGTGGTCGAAGTGCAGGACGGTGTCGGTCATGGTCGGTGCGGGCGCGTGGGGCGTGGCGTGCCTCACTTGGCGATCAGGCGCGCGACATCGGGCACCGTCTTGAGCATGTCCTGGTCCTTCATGAGGTTGACCCAGTAGGTGAGCTGCTTCTCGGTCACGACCGGGCCGGGCGGCGAGATCTGCACCTTGGCGATCACCTCGGGCGGCAGCTTGATGTACTTGCCGATGGCGGCGCGCACGGCGTCGTTGTTCTTCGGCTGGTTCATGAAGCCAGCGGCCTCCTGCACCGCTTCGCGGAAGGCCTTGGCGGCCGCCGGGTTCTTCGCCACCCAGTCGCGCCGCGCGGTGTGGATGATGGTGGGCTGGTTCTCGGGCAGGAAGGTCGAGTAGTAGGAGGCCACGTAGCCCACACCGCTGTCGGTGATGCGGCTCATGAAGGGGTCGGCACTCACGACCGCATCCACCGAACCGCCGCGCAGCAGGTCGCCGTGCTGCGGGAACGAGGCTTCGACGAAGTTCACCTTTTTGAAGTCCACGCCCTGGTTCTTGAGCCAGCCGCGGAAGGTCACGTGCAGGAAGGCGCCCAGACCCGGCACGCCGATCTTCTTGCCCACGCAGTCCTGCGCGGTGCGGATGCCGCTGCCGGCCTTGGCCACCAGGCCGAAGCCGGTGATGGTCTTGGAGGTCACGCCGCCACCGGCCACCACCACGTGGTCCAGGCCACCATCGACCGACTGCAGGAACACGCTGGGCGTGGGGCCACCGATCTGCAGCGAGTCGGCCTGCACCGCGGCCGGGATGGTGGAGTTGATCGGGATGAACTTGAGCTCCACGTCGAGCGCGCGTTTCTTGAAGTAGCCGTTCTCGGCCGCGACGAACACCGAGGCGAAGTCGGTCACGGCGGTGTAGCCGAACACGATCTTGGTGGTGGCTTGCGCGAAAGCCGGCAGGCTCATCGCGGCGGGAACGGAGGCCAGGGCGGCCAGGGCGGTGCGACGTTTCATGCTTGTCTCCTTCTGGGTGGGGTGATCGAACTCTTCCGGGGCGATTCGGGCAGGGCGGCGCGCAGGCCGCCCACGATGAAGCGCACCAGCCGCTCGGCGGCGGCGGGGTCGCTGGGCTTGTTCTGGTTGCGCGAGAGGCGCGCGACGCGGACGTCCACCAGATGGTGCAGCAGGGCGCCCAGCGCGAACTGGTAACCCCAGGCCGCGTCGGCGCGGCTGCCCTGGGGCAGGGCGTGGTGCAGCGCGTCGATGAAGCGGTGCGCCATCGGGTCGAAGAAGTCGCGCAGCACGCGGTCGGACTCCTCGCCGTGGTAGGCCAGTTCGCGGCCCACCAGCTGCGCGTAGTACTGGCCTTCGGGGCTGGAGCGCATGCGGATCACCGGGCCCACGAAGGCCTCGACGATGCGCGTGAGGGTCTGCGGGTCCGCCGGGTCGTGCGACGCGGCATCGAGCGCTTCGAGGCGCTCGTCGATGGTCTGGCTCCAGTGCGCGAAGACCGCGTGGAACAGGTCCTGTTTCGGGCCGTAGTAGTAGGCCACCAGGGCCAGCGGCACACCGGCTTCTTCGGCGATCTGGCGGATCGTCACCGCGTGGTAGCCGCGCTGCGCAAACAGCTTCTCGGCCGCGAGCAGGATGGCCTGCTGCCGGTCGGGGCGGGGCGGCGCTTCGCTTTTTCGGCGGGCAGGGGCGGGCGCGGTCTTGCGGGCAGGCATGGCGGGATTGAACGCTTGATCAAAATTGTTGTACACCCGTACAAACCCTCGGCAACACCGAGGGCCTTGGGCTACCAGTGCACCATCGGCAGGCCGGGCACGGGCGAGGTGAAGTACGGGATCGTGGTGCCCATCAGGCTGCCGAGGTAGACCGTGCGCAGGTCCGGGCCGCCGAAGGTCACGCTGGCCATCCACGGCGCCAGCGTGCCGCGCGCGCGCAGCATGTCTTCGGCGGTGAGCGTGCCGTCGTTCATGTGGTCCAGCAGCACTTTCGACGCCTCGGGGTTGCCGTCGTCGAGCAGCAGGCGCTGGTCGCCTTGCGGCGTGAGCGCGATCAACTGGTCGGTCATCACCAGCGTGCACCAGAGGTTGCCGAAAGCATCGAAGGCGATGCCGTCGGGAAAGCCGCCCAGGTGCGAAGGCCCGAACACCTCGCGTTCGGCCAGGCCCACGCCCTGCGCCGACTCCACCACCCGCATGCGGCTGATGTGCGGCCCGGTGGTCTCCACGATGTAGAGCCATTCCTCGCGCGCGTCGAAGCGGATCTCGTTGGTGAAGTGGAAGCCGTCGGCCACCACGCGCAGGCCGTGCGCGTCCACCACCGCGATATAGCCGTCGCGCACGCGGCTGCTCGCCGCCACGGTCCAGGGGTTCACGCGCGTGGACACGGTCAGCCAGATGCGGTCCTTCGTGTCGCGCAGCACGAAGTTGACCTTGCCAATCGGCTGGCCGTCGATGCGGTCGTGCAGCGTGCGCGTCTGGCCGTCGCGCGTCATGACCTCCAGCCGGTCGGTGCCGAAGTTGGCGATCAGCACGTCGCCGTTGGCGGCGAAGGCCAGGCCGTTGGGCAGCGTGCCCTGCGTGTACTTGGCCTCCACGTCGTCGGTCGATGCCTGCGCGGCGGTGGCGAAGCGCTCGTCGGCGCGCTGGCCGATGAAGCGCTGCTGGCCATCGGCGCCGATGCGCGTGACGCCGC
>NZ_AVOF01000379.1:0-2917 GCF_000465935.2 Pseudomonas sp. EGD-AK9 | reverse complement strand
AGGCGCACCCGTGCTGGCCGCCACGACTCGCCCACGCATCTCCCCGGCGGCGCGCAAACGGGCCGCCGAACTGGGGCTGGACGCCGCAACCCTGAACGGCAGCGGCCCCCATGGCGTGGTCAGTCTGGAAGACGTCGAGGCCGCCGCTCGGGCAGCCGTGCCGGTGGACCGTCAGGCCAGCATGCGCCATGCGATCGCCGCGGCCATGAGCCGTTCCAAGCGCGAAATCCCGCATTACTACCTGAGCGAGAGCATCGCCCTCGGCCAGCTGATGACCTGGTTGCAGGCCCGCAATGCCGAGCTGCCCCCGGAGCAGCGCCTGCTGCCCGTGGTGCCGCTGCTCAAGGCGGTGGCCCTGGCGCTACGCGAGTATCCGCAGCTCAACGGTTTCTGGCGCGACGACGCCTTCCAGGCGGCGCCGGGCATTCATCTGGGCGTGGCCATCGCGCTACGCCAGGGCGGTCTGATCGCCCCGGCGCTGCACGAGGTCGCCGACAAGCCGCTGCCGCAGCTGATGAGCGAGTTCAGCGATCTGGTCCAGCGTGCCCGCAGCGGCTCCCTGCGCAGCTCGGAGCTGAGCGACGCCAGCCTGACCGTCACCAATCTGGGTGAGCAGAGCGTGGACAGCGTATTCGGCGTGATCTATCCGCCGCAGGTCGCGCTGGTCGGCTTTGGCGGTATCGGCGAGCGTCCCTGGGTCGAGGCGGGGCAGCTCTGCGTGCGGCCGCAGGTGGTCGCTAGCCTGGCCGCCGATCATCGCGCCAGCGACGGTCACTTGGGCGCGCGCTTTCTCGGCGCCATCGGCCGGTTGCTGCAAGAGCCCGAACGGCTCTGAGGAGGGTGCGATGGACGCCGCAGAGATCCGCCGCCTGGTGCTCGAAGAGCTGCAACGCATCGCCCCGGAGCTGGAGCCCGCACAGCTGCGCGGCGACCGCCCGCTGCGCGACGAGGTGGACCTGGATTCGATGGACTGGCTGCGCCTGCTCAGTGCGCTGCACCAGCGCCTGGGGGTGAACATCCCCGAAGCCGACTACCGGCGCCTGGACAGCCTGGACGCGTTGGTGGCCTATCTCGCTCGCCGCGTCTGAGATACACCGCCTCAGCGCCTGTCGAGGCTGTGGTAGAGCTCGTCCTCCTGGGCGAAATGCAGGCTCAGCAGGGTGTCCAGGCGCAGCAGCAGGCGCTGGATTTCCGCCAGCGAGCTACCCTTGGCATCGCCCGACAGGTCGGCACTCATGCGCTCCAGCAGGTGTGCCAGACGGAAGATTTCCCGATGGGTATGGCTCAGCGCCGCTAGCGGGTCCTCGCCCGGCAGGCGCTGGGCCAGTTGCGGATACAGGCGGTCCTCGTCGGCTTGCTCATGGGGGATCAGCTGGCGCTGCAGCGCCTCGACCAGGCCGGCCAGTTCCTCCCGCGCCTGGGCAGGCGGCGTGCTGTCGAGGCCTTCGGCCGCCGCGCGCAGCCGTTCGAGCAGGGGCAGGAGGGCGGCATGCTCCTGGCGCAGGCTGTCGATCCATTCGCCGGTGAGTGCGGGGGCCGCCCGTTCGCGCCAGCCAGCGCCGAGTGCGCGCAGCGCATTGCCGATCACCGCCAGGTCGATGACTTCCTGCACGATCGCTCCCGCCAGTGCCGGCAGATAACCGGCGACTGCCAGCAGCATGGCCAGCAGCGACAGGCCCATCCCCACCATGACCCCCTGCACCGCGATGCCCCGGGAGCGGCGGGCGATGCGCAGGGCTTCGGCGACGCGGTCCAGGCGGTCGGCCAAGAGCACCACCCCGGCCGCTTCGGAAGAGGCGCTGGTCCCGCCAGCGCCCAGGGCGATGCCGACATCGGCCGCCGCCAGGGCCGGGGCGTCGTTGATGCCGTCGCCGACCATCAGGCGGGTGCCGTCGCTCTTGCCCTGGGCGATGGCCGCGACCTTGCCGGCGGGGGAGAGGCCGGCCCGGATCTCGTCGACGCCGACGGCCATGCCGATGGTCTGCGCCGCCTCCGAACGGTCGCCGGTGAGCATGACGATGTGGCGGATGCCGGCCTGGCGCAGCAGGCGCAAAGCCCGCGGGGACTCCAGGCGCAGGCGGTCGGAGAACAGCACGGCGCCGGCCATCACGCCGTCGATGGCGATAAAGCTGGCGCCGGCCACCTCGTAGGCCATGCGCCGCAGCATGCCCTCGGTCCAGGGCACGGCCGGGGTGGCCGCGGCGACATAGTCATGGCCGCCGAGCATCACCGCGTGCCCGTCGACCACCCCGCACAGGCCGGCCCCGGGCTGCTCTTGCACCTCCAGGGCACGTTCCAGGCTCAGCCCGTGGCCCTGCGCGGCCTCGACTATGGCCTGCGCCACCAGGTGCGGCGAAGACTGCGCCAGCGAGCCGGCCAGGCGCAGCAGCTGCTCCTGCGAGTAGCTGCCTGCGCTTTCCACGGAAAGTACGCTGGCATGCCCCGTGGTCAGGGTACCGGTCTTGTCGAGAAACAGCAGCCTGGCGCGGGCCAGCGCCTCCAGGGTGGCGCCGTCCTTGACCAGGATGCCGCGGTGCGCACAGCGCGAGATGCCGGACATGATCGCCACCGGCACCGCCAGGATCAGCGGGCAGGGCGTGGCCACCACCAGCACCGCCAGCACGCGCAGCGGGTCGCCGCTGATCAGCCAGGCCAGGCCAGCCAGCGCCAGGGTGACGGGGATCAGCAGCAGGGCGTAGCGGTCGGCCAGGCGCACGAAGGGCGCGCGCGACAGGCGTGCGGCCTCGACCATCCGCACGATGGCCGCGTAGGTGCTCTGGGTCGCCGGGTGGCTGGCGCGCATCTCGAACGGCGCGCCGGCGTTCAGCGCGCCACTGCGCAAGGCTTCGCCGGGAGCGCGACGCACCGGCAGCGGCTCGCCGGTCAGGGCCGATTCGTCCAGGGTGGCCGTGCTGTC
>NZ_AVOF01000378.1:0-2925 GCF_000465935.2 Pseudomonas sp. EGD-AK9 | reverse complement strand
GGCGAGCAGGCGATCCAGGCGCGTCAGGCAGTCCGCACCGCAGGCGTCGGCGATGCGCCGGCCCAGCTCATGCACGCTATCGCTGCTGGGTGTCTGGGCCAGATCAAAGAGGCTCAGGCCGCACAGCGCCGAGCCGCGCCAGGCGGCGAGAACCGGTAGGCGATTGTCTCGATGAAACGCCAGGTAGGCCTGCAGGTACGCGCGGCGTCTAGCGCCGAAGCCGGGGCGCTCGCGCATCAGGTACCAGCCCAGGCTCGGGTCGTCGGCGAAGGCCGCATCGAGCAGCGCCAGGGTCGCGTCGGCCTGCGCCGCCGGCAGCGGCGCCAGGCGCACCTCGCTCATGCGTCGCGTTCGACCCGCAGAATCACGCCATCCTGGGCCACCACCTTGACCGAGCTGCCGGCCGGCAGGTCGGGGCCGCTGACCAGCCACAGGCTGTCGCCGGCCTTGATCTTGCCGCGGCCGCCGACTATCGCCTCGTGCAGGGCGAAACGCCGGCCGAGCAGTTCGCTGCCGCGCTGGTTCAGCCCCGGCTGGTCGCTGGGGCGCGTGGCGCTGCGCTGGCGGCGCCACCAGAGCACGGCGGTGAGGATCGCCAGCAGGCCGAACAGGAAGAATTGCCAGACCCAGGGCAGCTCCGGAAACAGGTAGGTGAGCACGCCGACGCAGGCGGCGGCCAGGCCGATCCACAGCAGGTAGCCGCCGGCGCCGAAGACTTCGAGGATCAGCAGGACGGTGGCCAGTGCCAGCCAGTCCCAGAACGACAGGTGTTGCAGGTAATAGATCATGACGTCAGCCCTGCTTCTCGCCTGGGCCGCCGGCACCGAAAGTGGCCTTGACGATTTCGCCGATGCCACCGACCGCGCCGATCACCTGGCTGGCCTCCAGCGGCATCAGCACCACCTTGCTGTTGTCGGCCGCCGCCAGCTGGCCGAGCGCTTCGATGTACTTCTGCGCGACGAAGTAGTTGACTGCCTGCACGTTGCCGCTGGCGATGGCCTGGGACACCACGCGGGTCGCCTCGGCTTCGGCCTGGGCCGCCCGTTCGCGCGCCTCGGCCTCGAGGAAGGCGGCCTGGCGTTCGCCCTCGGCACGCAGGATCTCGGCCTGCTTGTGGCCCTCGGCGGTGAGGATGGCGGCCGAGCGCGAGCCCTCGGCCTCGAGGATCTGCGCGCGCTTGAGGCGTTCGGCCTTCATCTGGCTGGCCATGGCTTCGACCAGATCGGCGGGCGGGCTGATGTCCTTGATCTCGATGCGGGTGATCTTGATGCCCCAGGGCGCGGTGGCTTCGTCGACCGTCTTGAGCAGGCGTTCGTTGATCGCGTCGCGCTGGCTGAGCATGGCGTCCAGTTCCATGGAGCCGAGCACGGTGCGGATATTGGTCATCACCAGGTTGCGGATGGCGTGCTCCAGGTTGTTCACCTCGTAGGCGGCCTGGGCGGCGTTGATCACCTGGAAGAAGCACACCGCGTCGATCTGCACTATGGCGTTGTCGGCACTGATCACTTCCTGCGGCGGGATGTCCAGCACGCTTTCCATGACGTTGAGCCTGCGGCCGATGCGGTCCATCACCGGCACTATGATGTTGAGCCCGGGCTTGAGCGTGGTGGTGTAGCGGCCGAAGCGCTCCACCGTCCACTCCGAGCCCTGCGGCACCACCTTGAAGCCCATGTAGACGATGGCCAGAGCCAGGCCGACGAACAGCAGCAGGACGCCACCGATTTCCATAAAGCGATCTCCCTCTTGCGTGCGTGCAGTTGACCGTCGCGACGTGACGAACGGCCTTGTCGGCATCTAAGCATAGCCGCTGGCCAATTGCCGCCGACCCCTTCTCACTGCCCGGCGGCGATGGCGCGCTGCATATCGGGCTGAGATGCAGCGCTCAGGCCTTGCGCGCGGGCCAGGGCGGCGATCAGCTGGGCGTCGCGGGCATAGATGTCGGGGGCGTAGCGCAGGGTGCCGTCGCTGCGCGCCTCCACCGTCCAGTAGGCGATCAGCAGCGGCACCGGCTGCTGCAGGCGGTATTCCTGGGTCTTGCCGCTGGCGATGCGCTGCTGCACCGGCTCCAGCTCCTGCGGCCGGAGCAGCCAGGCCAGCAGGGTGCCCACCGCCTCGACGCGCACGCAGCCGGAGCTGAACACCCGCGGCGACTTGTCGAACAGGCGCTGGCTGGGGGTGTCGTGCAGGTACACCGCGAAGGGGTTGGCGAAGCGCAGCGCCACCCGGCCCAGCGGGTTGCGCGTGCCGGCGGCCTGGCGCAGGACGATGGCGCCGGGGTTGTCCCAGTCCACCAGCTCCGGGTCGAGCGGCTGGCCGTCGCGATCGAGCACGCTGAGCTCCTGCTGGGCGAGGTAGGCGAGGTCGTCGCGGATCGCCGGCAGCTTGTCCTCGCGCAGGATGGTCGGCGGCACCGTCCAGGTCGGATTGAGCGTCAGACGCTGGATGCGCGAGGCCAGCAGCGGCGTTTCGCGACCGGCGCGGCCGACCTGGGTGCGGGTGCGCCACAGCACCCGTTGCTGGCGCAGCACCAGCAGCTCGGCGGCGGCGACGTTGATCAGCACCTCGGTCGCGGCCAGGTCGTCGGCCAGCCAGCGCAGGCGCTCCAGGTTGATGCGCAGCTGGGCGCGGCGCATCGGTGCGTCGACGTTCAGTTCGGCCAGGCTGGCCGGGCCGAGGATGCCGTCGGGATTCAGCCCGTGGTCGTCCTGGAAGGCCTGCAGGGCCAGCACCGTGGCCGGGTCGAAGGCTTCGCCGGCAACCGTCGTCACGCTCAGGTAGCCCTCGGCGCGCAGGCGTTCGCGCAGCCCCGGCACCCGTGCATCGCGGTGCTGCGCCTTGAGTAGGGGGCCGTCGGCCAGGGGCTGCCAGTCGGCCAGCGGCCGCTGGCGCAATTCGGCGTAGGCGGCGCGCAGGCGGCGGTAGGCG
>NZ_AVOF01000377.1:0-2927 GCF_000465935.2 Pseudomonas sp. EGD-AK9 | reverse complement strand
CGGCGGCTGCAGCGGCAGGGTCAGCGGCACGTCGAGGCGAAAGCGGCTGCCCTGCCCCGGCTGCGACTCGTGGCCGAGGCTGCCGCCGAGCAAGTCGACCAGTTGCCGGCAGATCGCCAGGCCGATGCCGAGGCCGCCGTACTTGCGGGTCATCGAGCCGTCGAGCTGCTGGAAGCGCCGGTAGAGCAGGCCGTCGTCTGGCTCGAAACCGATGCCGGTGTCGCTCACCAGCACGCTCAGCGGCAGGCAGTCGCCGCCGTTGCCGGCGCGGCCGACCTGCAGGGTCACGCCCCCCTGGCTGGTGAACTTGATGGCGTTGTCCAGCAGATAGCCCAAGGCCTGTGCCAGCTTGGCGGCATCGCCTTCGAGGATATCGGGCAGGCTGTCGTCGAGTTCCAGGTCGAAGCGCAGCCCCTTGTCCTGCGCCCGCGGCGCGTACTGCGCGCGCAGGCCGTCGAACAGGCCGCGCAGGCTGAACGGCTCGCGCCGCGGGTAGAGCTTGCCGGCCTGCAGCTCGGTGAGGGCGAGGATGTCGTTGACCATGCGCATCATGTCGCGCGCCGAGCTGGCGGCGGTGCGCTGGTACTGGGCCAGTTCGACGTCCAGGCTGACCGTCTGCATCAGCTCCAGCGAGCCGATCACCCCATTCATCGGCGTGCGCAGCTCGTGGGTGACGGTGGCGAGGAACTCGTCCTTGAAGCGGTTGCTGTTGGCCAGCTCCTGGTTCAGCGCCTCCAGCTTGCGCCCGGCCTCCTGGAGGATGCGCGCGCGCTCCTCCTTCATCGCGTTGATGCGGTCGGCCAGTGCCAGCGACAGCAGGCCCACTTCCAGCGCCGAGCCGATCTGGCTGGCGTACATGGTGAGAAACACGTTGGGCAGGTAGCCGAGCACCATCAGGGTGTTGATCGCCCCGCCGATCAGGAAAGCGCTCCAGGCGATGATGAAGTAGCGTGCCACGCGCATGCCGCGCAGCCAGGCCAGCACCCCGGCACTGAAGATCGCCACGGTGAACAGCAGCGCCAGGTAGGTGGCCAGGCGCAGCGCGGTGGCGTAGCTGACGCTCAGCGCCAGGATCATCACCGCGGCGCCGCAGGCCATCAGCAGCAGCAGCAGGCGGTCGATCCAGGGGCTGTGTTCGCCGGTGTGCAGGAAGCTGCGGGCGAACTGGCAGCCGAACAGCGCCGCCGAGCCGATCAAAAAGGGCGTGGCGGCGTTGGCCCACCAGGGGTTGTCGGGCCAGAAGTACTCGATGCCGGCGCCGTTGACCGACACCTGGTAGAGGCCGAACGAGGCGATATAGAGGATGTAGTAGAGGTAGCTGGTGTCGCGCACGCTGAGGAAGATGAACAGGTTGTACACCAGCATCACCAGCAGCACGCCGTAGATGATGCCGAGCACGTAGATGCGCCCGGGCTGCTCTTCCAGGTAGGCGTTGGGCGCCCACAGGGTCAGCGGCGCCTGGATCGAGCCCTGGCTCTCCAGGCGTAGGTAGAGGCGCTGCGGCTGGCCCGGCGCCAGGTTGAGCTCGAACAGGTAGTTGTTCTGCTTGATCTGCCGGCTGACGAAGGGCAAGGCGTCGCCGGTGCGCTGCGCCAGGACGAAGCCGCCGTCGGCGTCGGGCAGGTAGAGCTCCAGGTGATCCAGCGGCGGGTAGGCCAGTTCCAGCAGCCAGTTGCGCGCGCCAGTCGCCTGCTGCGGGCGGTACTCCAGGTCCAGGCGCAGCCAGAACACCGAGCGCGAATAGCCGGCGTTGAGCACCGGCTTGTCGTGCCGGCGGAAGCTGTCCTGCAGCGCCGGCGAGGCGATGTCGTCGATGCTGGCATCGCCGCGCACGTCCTCGAACACGTGCATGGCCTGACCCAGCGGCAGGCTGCGGCTGTGTTCGTCGAACACCAGGGCGCTGGCCAGGCCAGGCATCCATATAAAGAGACAGAACAGAAGGTTGCGCATGCGGCCCGGCCAGAACCCGCTACGGCGCACCGGGAGCCGCCCGCTCACCGCTCGCACGCCGCCCTGGGCAGAGTTGTCGATAGCGCGGCACTCTAGCACAGGCACCGCCGCTCGGAAGGCGCAGAAGCCTGATCCAGCCGACAGTTTTTCCATCGCGCGGCACCGCGCCGCAGGCGACCGGGCGGTCTCGCCCGAGCGATTTGGTGGTAAGCTCGGCGGCCATGAACATGACCCATTCCCGCCCCGTAGTGCTCTGCCTGTCCGGCCACGACCCCAGTGGTGGTGCCGGCCTGCAAGCCGATATCGAAGCCCTGCTGGCCCAGGGCTGCCACGCCGCCCCGACGGTAACCGCGCTGACCGTGCAGGACACGGTCGACGTCGCCGACTTCCGCGTGCTCGACCGCGACTGGGTGCTGGCCCAGGCCCGCGCGGTGATCGCCGACCTGCCGGTGGCCGCCGTCAAGCTGGGCATGCTCGGCTCGACGGAGATGGTCGACACCGTGCTCGAGCTGATGAGCCAGCTGCCCGGCGTGCCGCTGGTCTGCGACCCGGTGCTGCGCGCCGGCGGCGGCGGCGCCCTGGGCAAGGACGAAGTCGGCTACGCCATGCGCGAGCGGCTGTTCGCCGTATCGACCATCGCCACGCCGAACCTGCCGGAAGCGCGCATCCTTGCCGAACTGCCGGACGGCACGGCCGATGAATGCGCCGAGAAGCTGCTGCCCCATATCGAATACCTGCTGATCACCGGCGGCCACGGCGACGAGCGCGAGGTACACAACCGCCTGTATTGCCGCGACGGCAGTCGCCACGACTTCACCTGCCCGCGCCTGCCCGGCAGCTACCACGGTTCCGGCTGCACCCTGGCCAGCACCCTGGCCGGCCGCCTGGCGCTGGGCGAGGAGCTGGTCAGCGCGGTGAAGGCGCCCTCGACTACACCTGGCGCACCCTGCGCGACGCCGAACAGCCCGGTCGCGGTC
>NZ_AVOF01000376.1:0-2931 GCF_000465935.2 Pseudomonas sp. EGD-AK9 | reverse complement strand
CCCCGAGCTCGGCCATCTGGCGATGATCCTGGCGCTGTGTCTGTGCCGCGCAGGCCGATGCTGCCGCCTGCCGGCAGACGCTGGCCGGCCTGGCCGATCCCCACAATGGTGCGCACTTCGCGGTCATGGAGCAGCCACAGGGCATCGCCGCCGATGCCGGTCATGTGCGGGTAGACGGCGGCCAGGGTGGCGCTAGCGGCGAGCATGGCGTCGATGGCGCTGCCGCCGGCATCGAGCATGGCCAGGCCGCTGCGGGTGGCGGCGGGGTGGGGGGTGCAGATCACGCCGCGGGTGGATTCGGCCAACATGGGAGGCTCCTGGCTAGCGAACAATGAAATATTGCTAGCAATTTATGCAGGAGCCATGCCGCCTCGTTTCCCGCAGCGCTTGGGCGGCGGCGGCGCTTTGCGGCATGATCGGCCCATTCCACTTCGGTGCCCGCGATGAACATCGACACCCGCATCAAATTCCGCCACCTGCTGTGCTTTCTCGAGATCGCCCGCCAGCGCAGCTTCGCCAAGGCCGCCGATGCCCTGGCGGTGAGCCAGCCGGCGATTTCCAAGACGCTCAAGGAGCTGGAGGAGATCCTCGCCGCCAGCCTGTTCGAGCGCGGCAAGCAGGGCGTGACCCTGACGGCCGCCGGGGTGGCCTTCATGCGCTACGCCGGGCCCTGCGTGCAGGCGCTGCGCGACGGGGTCAACAGCCTGCGCGGCGGCGAGCACGAGGCCGGCCAGGTGCGCGTCGGCGTGCTGTCCACCGTCGAGAGCCTGCTGATTCCCGAGGTGGTGCGGCGCCTGCACGAGCGCCAGGCGGCGCTGGTGGTCAGCGTCGCCACCGGGCCGGGCGCCTACCTGCTCGGCCAGTTGCGCGTCGGCGAGCTGGACCTGGTGGTCGGCCGCATGACCGACAGCCCGGACATCCAGGGCCTGACCTTCGAGCACCTGTACAGCGAATCCATGACCCTGGTGGTGCGCCCCGGTCATCCGCTGCTGGCTGCCGGCGCCGCCGCGCTGGGACAGCTTGGCGATTACCCGCTGGTGCTGCCGACGGCCGGTACCACCATCCGCAAGCATGCCGACAGCCTGTTCGTGCAGTGCGGGGTGACGCCTTCGCGGCAGCGCCTGGAGACCCTGTCGCCGGCGCTCAGTCGACGCTACGTGCTGTCCGGCGATGCGCTGTGGGTGGCGCCGCAGGACGCGGTGTGCCTGGACGTGCAGCGTGGCGAGCTGGTCGAGCTGCAGCTGGGCGTGCAGGAGCCGGGCGGTTCGGTGGGCATCTGCCGCAACGGCGCGCTGGCCTTGCCGCTGGCCGCCGAGCAGTTCTGCGCGGCGCTGCGCGAGGTGGCAGAGGCCTACCGCGAGGGGCTGTTTGCATAACCTATTGGTTATGGGTGGGCGGCGTCTTTTCAATATTCCCCGCGTGCGCTTTGCCGGACACTGTGGCCACTGACTCCACAATAGCCACAACAGGAGCGCACCATGCCTGCCGAGGACAATCGCCGTTTCGTCATTCGTGACCGCAACTGGCACCCCAAAGCCCTGACGCCCGATTACAAGACCTCCATCGCCCGTTCGCCGCGCCAGGCGCTGGTGAGCATCCCGCAGTCGATCTCCGAGACCACCGGCCCGGACTTCTCGCACCTGCAGTTCGGCGAGCACGACAACGACCTGCTGCTCAACTTCAACCACGGTGGCCTGCCCATCGGCGAGCGCATCATCGTTTCCGGTCGGGTGATGGATCAGTACGGCAAGCCGATCCCGCATACCCTGGTGGAAATGTGGCAGGCCAACGCCGGTGGCCGCTACCGGCACAAGAACGACCGCTACCTGGCGCCGCTCGACCCCAACTTCGGCGGTGTCGGCCGTGCCCTGACCGACAGTGAAGGTCGCTATATCTTCCGCACCATCAAGCCCGGCCCCTACCCCTGGCGCAATGGCCCCAACGACTGGCGCCCGGCGCATATCCACTTCTCGCTCAACGGCCCGTCGATTGCCACGCGGCTGATCACCCAGCTGTATTTCGAGGGCGATCCGCTGATCCCGCTGTGCCCGATCGTCAAGGCGATCGCCAACCCGGACGCGGTGCAGACGCTGATCGCCAAGCTCGACATGAGCACGGCCAATCCCATGGATTGCCTGGCGTACCGTTTCGACATTGTCTTGCGCGGCCAGCGCCAAACCCATTTCGAGAACAAGTGAGGAGGATGACCATGCCTGTTGAATTGCTGCCGGAAACCCCTTCACAAACCGCCGGCCCCTACGTGCACATCGGCCTGGCCCTGGCCGCGGCCGGCAACCCGACCCGCGAGCAGGAGATCTGGAACCAGATGGCGGGGCCCGATGCGCCGGGCCAGCACATCCTGCTGGTCGGTCACGTCTACGACGGCAACGGCCACCTGGTGCGCGACGCCTTCCTCGAGCTGTGGCAGGCCGACCACCAGGGCCGGTACGACGAGGCTTACGACCAGTCCAAAGCGTTCAACGGCTTCGGTCGTACCGCCACCACCTTCGATGCCGGCAGCGAGTGGACCGCCTACACGGTCAAGCCCGGCGTGGTGCGCAACACCGCCGGCGTGGCGATGGCGCCGCACGTCAACGTCGCGCTGTTCGCCCGCGGCATCAATATCCACCTCAACACCCGGCTGTACTTTGAAGACGAGGCCGAGGCCAACGCCAAGGACCCGGTGCTCAATCTGATCGAGCAGCCGCAGCGCCGCGAGACGCTGATCGCCAAGCGCTGCGAGGTGGACGGCAAGCCGGCCTACCGCTTCGATATCCGCATCCAGGGCGAAGGCGAGACCGTGTTCTTTGACTTCTGAGCTGGCCGCGCAGGCCGTTCGCCTGATCGAGGCGCGCGGCCTGCAACTGGACGAGGCCCAGACGCGCATGCTGGCGCGCCTGGGCGACTGGCTGCAGGCGCGCCTGCGGCCGT
>NZ_AVOF01000375.1:0-2940 GCF_000465935.2 Pseudomonas sp. EGD-AK9 | reverse complement strand
GTCCACCGCTTCGGCGGCGGCGCGCAGGCTGGCGCGGGTCGCCAGCAGCTCGTCGACCAGGGCCTTTTCCTCGCTCCAGCGGCTTTCCAGGGCGGCCAGGCGCTCGCGCTCCTCGGCCAGGGCGCCTTGCACGTCGCTCTGACGGCTGCCGATGGCGATGCCGATGGCCTGTTCGCGGGCGATGATGGCCAGCTCGGTTTCCAACGCCTCGATCCGCCGGCGGCTGTCGTCCACCTCGGCCGGCACCGCGTGCAGGCTGATGGCGACGCGGGCGCAGGCGGTATCCAGCAGGCTCACCGACTTGTCCGGCAACTGGCGCGCCGGGATATAGCGGTGCGACAGCTTGACCGCGGCCTCCAGCGCCTCATCGAGAATCTGCACCTTGTGGTGCTGCTCCATGGTCGAGGCCACGCCGCGCATCATCAGGATCGCCTTATGCTCGGACGGCTCGTCCACCTGCACCACTTGGAAGCGCCGGGTCAGCGCCGGGTCTTTCTCGATGTGCTTCTTGTATTCGGCCCAGGTGGTGGCCGCCACGGTACGCAGGGTACCGCGGGCCAGCGCCGGCTTGAGCAGGTTGGCGGCATCGCCGGTGCCGGCCGCGCCGCCGGCACCGACCAGGGTGTGGGCCTCGTCGATGAACAGGATGATCGGCTTGGGCGAGCTCTGCACGTCCTCGATCACCTGGCGCAGGCGTTGCTCGAACTCGCCCTTCATGCTCGCCCCGGCCTGCAGCAGGCCGACGTCGAGGGCGCGCAGCTCGACGTCCTTGAGGCTCGGCGGCACGTCGCCGGCGACGATGCGCAGGGCGAAGCCCTCGACCACCGCGGTCTTGCCGACGCCGGCCTCGCCGGTGAGGATCGGGTTGTTCTGCCGGCGGCGCATGAGGATGTCCACCAGTTGGCGGATCTCCTCGTCGCGCCCGACTATGGGGTCGAGCTTGCCGCTGCGCGCCTGCTCGGTGAGGTCGACGGTGAAGCGCTTGAGCGCCTCCTGCTTGCCCATGGCGCTGGGAGCCATGGCGCCGCTGGCTTCGCCCGGCGCGCCGGCGGCGTTGAAGCCGTCGCTGGCGCCGAGGCCGTTCTCCGGCGAGTTGCCGACATACTCGTCGAAGCGCTCGATCAGGCTCTCCACCTTGATCTTGTCGAACTCGCGGGAAATCGCCGTCAGCGCGTGGCGCAGGCTCGGCGTCTTGAGGATGCCGACGATCAGGTAGGCGGTGCGCACCTGGCTCTCGCCGAACATCAGGCTGCCGTAGACCCAGCCGCGCTCGACCGCTTCCTCGACGTGGGAGGACAGGTCGGTGATCGAGGTGGAACCGCGCGGCAGGTGATCCAGCGCCTCGGTGATGTCCTTGGCCAGGCGCGCCGGGTCGAGGCTGAACTGGCGCACCAGCTGGTGCAGGTCGGAGTCCTGCAGCTGGAGGATCTGGTGCAGCCAGTGCACCAGTTCGACGTAGGGGTTGCCGCGCAGCTTGCAGAACACCGTGGCGGCTTCGATGGCCTTGTAGGCCAGGCTGTTCAACTTGCCGAACAGCGCGGCGCGGCTGATCTCACTCATGTTCGCAGCTCCTCGAATCGGGGATGGATTGGCTGGCGTAGTCGCGTACCAGCGAGAGGTCGTCGGGGTCGTGCAACGGGGTGCCGAGCCAGGTGTTGAAGCCGAGCTGGGTGCCGCCGTCGAGGTCGATGCGCGGCACCTCCTGGCAGCGCAGCACCAGGTTGATCTCCCAGTCCAACTCGTCGCCCTGGTGCTCGGCGACCCAGGCGGCCAGCTCGGCGAAGTTCTCCTGGCCCGGCAGCAGGCGCTGGTACTGCTCGAGGCTCAACGGGCCGAGACGGATGCGGAACTTGTGCTGGCGATCCCACACGTGGGTGCCCAGGCACAGGTCGCTGCCGAGGGTGCAGGCGGCCGCGCCGACCTGGCTGTACTGCGGCAGCTGCAGCCACTGGCCGACGTATTCCTCGATGCGCACCGGCACCTCGAAATAGGCTTCGAGGATGCTGCGCAGGCCGTCCGGGTAGCGGGTCTGCGCGGCCAGGTGGCCGCTGAAGTGCAGGCTCGCCGAATCGGCCAGCGGGCCCTGGCCGAGCAGGCTGGGCATGCCGCGGCCGGACAGGGCGGCCAGGCGCATCGACCAGTAGTCGTCGTCTGGCCGGTCGTGGCTGACGGTGGGCCGCGCCTCGGCCCAGGCGCGGTAGAACAGGGTCAGCAGGCGATGGTGGAAGACGTCGAGAAAGCGCTTGAAGGTGGCGTCGCCATTGTTGCGCTGGCGCTCGCGGGCGTACTCGGTCAGGTGCAGCGGCAGCGGCCCGTTGGGGCCGGTGAGGCCGAAGAAGAACTGTTCGATACGCGGCACCGGGCCTTGGTGCACGCTGGCCAGGGTCGCCGGGGCGAAACTGCAGTCGGGCTGCTGGCCCAGGCGCAGCGGATCGTCGGCCAGGCGCACGGAACGGCCGATGCGCGGCTGCGCCACGGCCGTGCATTCGATACGGCGCAGCGCCTGGAAGAAGTCGTAACTCCAGGGCGCGGCGGCCATCTCGGCGGCGCCGCTCAGATGTTCGGGCGGCGACCCGGTTGTGCCTGCCATCGCATGACCTCTCCGCGCTCGGTGGTGCGCAATACCGTTTCGGTAAAACTGTTGATCGATACGTAACGGGCGAGAAAGCGCTCGAATACCGCGCCGAGCAGGTATACGCCGGTGCCGCGAAAGGCGTTCTCGTCGAATTCCAGGCTGATCTCCAGGCCGCGACCGAACACGATCGGCCCGGGCATCGGCAGGCGCCGCGTGCAGGGGCTGCTGCGCACCTCGCGCAGGCCCTCGATCTGCAACTGCAGCGCCGAATCGGCCGGATCGCCGTACAGGCGCAGCAACTCGCGCAGGGCCGCGGCGCCCTGGCCGCGTTCGCTGAGCGACAGGTAGTTGAGCGACAGCTGGCT
>NZ_AVOF01000374.1:0-20173 GCF_000465935.2 Pseudomonas sp. EGD-AK9 | reverse complement strand
CCCAGCGATGCCGGCGCGGCCCCGTGGCTGGAGGAGTTGGCGCAGCTGCGGGCCCGCCAATGAGCGGCTAAACGGGAAACGGCGGCGGCGCCGGGCTGTCCTTCTCCGCGATCTCGGTCATGGTCGCCTCGGTCAGCAGCAGCACGCTGGCCACCGAGACGGCGTTCTCCAGGGCCACGCGTACCACCTTGGTCGGGTCGATGATGCCGGCCTCGTACATGTCCACGTAGCGGTTGGCCGCCGCATCGAAGCCTATGCAGCCCTGTTCGGCAAGCATCCGTGCGACCACCACGCCGGCATCCACCGCCGAGTTTTCGGCGATGATCCGCGCCGGCGCCTCCAAGGCGCGGCGCAGTATCTGCAGGCCAGTCCTCTCATCGCCCTCGCGTTCGGCTTCGGCGGCGACCAGCGCCGGTACACAGCGCAGCAACGCCAGCCCGCCACCCGGGACTATGCCCTCGGCCACCGCCGCCTTGGTCGCCGCGATGGCATCGTCGAGGGCGTCCTTGCGCGTCTTCATCTCCGCTTCGGTGGGGGCGCCGACGCGGATCACCGCGACACCGCCGGCGAGCTTGGCCAGGCGCTCCTGCAGCTTCTCGCGGTCGTAGTCGCTGGCGGCCTTGCCGATCAGCTGACGAATTTGCGCCACTCGCGCCTCGATTGCCTGGCGGCTACCCGCGCCGCCGATCAGGGTCGTGCTCTCCTTGTCCACCACCACCCGATGGGCGCGGCCGAGCTGGCCGATCTCGACCTGTTCCAGCCTTATGCCCAGCTCGCTGGAGATCACCACAGCATCGGTCAGCACGGCAATATCCTGCAGCATCTCCTTGCGCCGCTCACCGAAGCCAGGTGCCTTGACCGCCACCGCATGCAATATCCCCCGGATCTGGTTGACGATCAGGGTGGCCAGCGCCTCGCCTTCGATATCGTCGGCGATGAATACCAGTGGTTGGCCACTCTTGGCGACTTGTTCCAGCAAGGGAATCAGGTCCTTGAGCAGGATGAGTTTCTGGTCGCTCAGCAGCAGGTAGGCATCCTCCAACTCCACCTGCATCTTCTCGGTATCGGTGACGAAATAGGGCGAGACGTAACCGCGGTCGAAGCGCATGCCTTCGACCACGTCCACCACGGTCTCGGTGGTCTTGGACTCCTCGACGCTGATCACGCCCTCGTTGCCGACCTTCTCCAGCGCGTCGGCCACCAGTTCGCCGATGCCCTCGTCGTTATGCGCGGAAATGGTCGCCACCTGAGCCCTCTCCTTGCGCGTGCGCACCGGCCTGGATTGCCCCTGCAGTGCCTCGATGGCCAGGCGCAAGCCGAGATCCAGGCCGCGCTTGAGGTCGATGGCGCTGGCCCCGGCCACCACGTTGCGCACACCATCGGCGAAGATCGCGTGGGCCAGTACGGTGGAGGTGCTGGTGCCGTCGCCCACCGCGTCGCCGGTACGCACGGCTGCCTGGCGCAGCATCTGCGCGCCGAGGTTCTCCTCGGGGTCCTCCAGGTCGAGTTGTTTGGCGATGGTCACGCCGTCGTTGCACACCATGGGGTTGCCCCACTTGGTCTGGATCAGCACCGATTTGGACTTGGGCCCGAGGGTGACGCGGATCGCTTCCGCCAGTTGCGTGGCGCCGCGCAACACTTTCTCGCGCGCGCTGCCGCCGAACAGGATTTTGCTGTGCGCCATGGCCCGATCCTCTCGATTATCCTGCCTCTGCGCAACAGCTTCGATCCGGGCCCAGCTCGCCGCCTTGATCCATATCAAGCCGCAGGCTCAGCGCGGCGCCTGGTAGCCGCCCGGTACACCGCCCTTGCTCAGTACGATCTGCCACAGCTGATTCTTGCGGGCGCGGAAGGAGCCGGCGCAGGTCAGCAGGTAGTAGCGCCACATGCGATAGAAACGGTGATCATAGTGCGCCGCCAGCTCGCCCCAGCGGCGCTCAAAGTTGGCATGCCAGGCCATCAGGGTGCGATCGTAGTCGGCGCCGAAGTTATGCCAGTCCTCCATGACCCAGTCGGGCTCGATGGCTTGGCCAATCTGCGCGACGCTCGGCAAATTGCCATTGGGGAAGATGTGGCGATCGATCCAGGCATCGCTGCGTATGCCGCTGCGATTGACGCCGATGCTGTGCAACAGGAACAGGCCATCGTCGGCCAGGCAGCGCTGCACCACTTGCATGTAGCCGCGATGGTTTTTCCAGCCGACGTGCTCGAACATGCCCAGCGAGACGATGTGGTCGAAGCGCTCGCGCATGTCGCGGTAGTCCTGCAGGCGTATCTCCACCGGCAGGCCCTGGCAGCGCTGCCGGGCCAATTCCTCCTGCTCCCGGGAGATGGTGATGCCGACCACCCGGACGCCGTAGCGGCGCGCGGCGAACTCGGCGAAGCTGCCCCAGCCGCAGCCGATGTCCAGCACCCGCTGCCCCTCGCGCAGGCCGAGCTTGCGGCACACCAGATCGAGCTTGTGCTCCTGGGCTTGCTCCAGGTCGGCGGCCTCGCGCCAGTAGCCGCAGGTGTAGGTCATGCGCGAATCGAGCATGCACTCGTAGAGCCTGTTGCCGAGGTCGTAGTGACGCTCGCCGACCATGCCGGCGCGGGCCTTCGACTGCAGGTTGGAGACCAGCGCGCGCGCCACCAGACCGGCATCGTGCCAGGTGAAGCCGACCTTGCGGGGCAGCTCGGCGCGCAGCGCCCGGCAGGCGAACTGGTCGAGGCGTTGGCAGTTCCACCAACCGTCCATGTAGGCCTCGCCCAGGCCCAGCGTTCCCTGGGTCAGAATGCGCGAATAGAGCTGTTCGTCATGTACCTGCATGTCCCACGGCTGGCTGCCGTTGAGGCCGATGCCGGCCTGTTGCAACAGCCACTCGACCCTGTCTCGGGCTCGCCGCTGCGCATCGGCATGCATCTGTGGCTGATGAAACTTTTCTTGCATCGTCGCCCCTCCGGTCCTCTCCACGCAGCGCTGTTGCCTTGGACATGCGCCCCCCACCCGCCTGCATGCCGCTGTGAGTCGCGGCCGTTCTTCGTACTTTGCTCGGCGGTCAATTGGGGTTATTGATGCAGCTCACTTTTTATCGAATCGTGTGCTCTCGCCACCCAGGCCTTGCGCGCCCCCTCCAGCAACGCCATGGCCAGGGCGAAAGGCAGCATGAACAGCCAGGCGGCCGCTGGCAGTGGTGCGCTGCCGAACAGCCAGTTGCCCAGTGGCGTATAGACAATGAGCAGGGTCAGTACGATCTCGAAGGCCAGGCCCGCCCAGATCAGCCTGTTGGGACGCCCCGTGCCGAACGGCGAACCCCGCTCGCTGCGACAGAGGAACAGGTTCATCACCTGCATCAGCACGATCGCGCCGAGGCAGGCCGTGGTGGCGGTGCGGTAGAGCTCGGTGTCGCTGGCCAACGCAGCGCCGTACTGCCAACCGCCGCTGTCGAGCACGAAGAAGAACGCGGCCAGCGCGGCGACGGCCTCCATCGGCCCGAGGAACAGATAGGCGCGCGCCAGCAGGCGCCTGTCCAGCAGGTGTTCGTGGGCCGAAGGGGGTGGACGTTGCATGAGTTCCGCCCAGGGGCGCTCGGCGCCCAGGCCCAGCGCCGGCAGCATGTCGGTACCCAGATCGACCGCCAGAATCTGCACCACGGTCAGTGGCAGCGGGATGCGCAGCAGGACGAATGCCAGATAAGGGACGATCTCGGGAATATTCGAGGTGAGGATGTAGGTCATGAAGCGGCGGATGTTCTGGAACACCGCCCGCCCCTCTTCCACCGCCGCCACTATGCTGGCGAAGTTGTCGTCGAGCAGCACCATATCCGCGGCTTCGCGCGCCGCATCGCTGCCGGAAAGGCCCATGGCGATGCCGATATCGCCCTGGCGCAGGGCCGGCGCATCGTTCACCCCGTCGCCCGTGACCGCGACCACCTCCCCCTTGGCCTGCAGCTCCTTGACGATCAGCAGCTTCTGCTCCGGGTCCACCCGGGCGAAGATCAGTTCACGCGCCTCCAGCGCCAGGCTCAGCTGGCTGTGGGACATGGCCGCCAGGGCCGCGCCGCTGATGACCCTGGGCTGCCCCCTGGTCAGGCCGATTTCCCGTGCCACCGCTACCGCCGTGCGGGGATGGTCGCCGGTCACCATCAGGATGCGGATGCCCGCCTGCTGGCAGCGCTGGACGGCGACCGGCACCTCCGGCCTGGGTGGGTCTTCGAGCCCCACCAGGGCGATCAGTACCAGCCCCCGCTCCAGTTCGGTGCGCTGGTAGCCCTCGTCCACCGACCGGTGGGCGAAGGCCAGTACCCGCAGCCCACGATCCGCGAGGCGCCGCTCCGCCTCGCGCCAGCGCTCGCGTTCGGCATCGTCGAGCGGGCGTTCGGCGTCTGCGTCCTGCACCCGGGACGAGAGTGGCAGAAGGGCCTCCAGCGCGCCCTTGCTGAAGAGCAGCAGGCCCTGCTCGGAGCGGTGCAGGGTCGACAGCATGCGCCGCTCGGCGCTGAAGGGCAGCTCGTCGACGAGGGGCAGATTCACCTGCCCGCCCGCGTTCTGCGCCATGCGCAGCAGCGCTTCCTCCAGCGGATCGCCGACCAGCACCTGCCGGCCGTCGACCTCCCCCCGCTGCAGCGTCTGGCACAGCGAGGCCACCGCGCGCAGGCTGTGCGGCAGGGTCGCAGGCTGCCCGCTCAGGTCGATCTCGCGGCCCGCGCACACGGCCACGCGCGCCTCCATCCGGTTCAGCGTCAGCGTGCCGGTCTTGTCCGTACAGATCACCGTGGCCGAGCCCAGCGTCTCGACGCTCGGCAGGTGACGGATCAGCGCTTGCTTGGCCGCCATGCGCTGGGCGCCCATCGCCAAGGACAGGGTCACGGTGGGCAACAGGCCCTCGGGCACGTTCGCCACTATGATCCCGATGGCGAACAGGAAGCTGTTCCAGAAGCCGAGCCCGATCCACTGGCCGAGGCCGAAGAACACCAGCCCGAGCAGCACCGCCAGCATGGCGATCAGCCGGCTCAGGCGGTTGATCTGGCGTTGCAGCGGGCTTTCGACGTCGCCACCGGCCTGAATCAGGTGGGCGATGCGGCCGAACTCGGTGCGCATGCCCGTGGCGTAGACCAGCGTCCGCGCCTCGCCACTGAGCAGCGTGGTGCCGGCCAGCAGGATATTGCGGCAGTGCAGCAGATCGGGCGCATCGCTGGGCTCGGCATCCCGGGCCACCGGGTAGGACTCGCCGGTCAGCGCGGCCATGTTGATGCGCACATCGAAGGCTTCCAGAACCCGGCAATCGGCCGGCACGTTGTCCCCGGCCGACAGCAGCACCACATCGCCGGGCACCAGCAGCGCGCGATTCAGCTTGCGCAGGCGCCCGTCGCGCAACACACGCACGCTGTCCGGCATCAGGCGCTCCAGGGCGAGGATCGAACGCCCCGCCCGGTATTCCTGCCAGTAGGAGAACAGCGCATTGATCAGGATGACGCAGATGATGGCCACGCCCAGCGTCGCCATGCCCTTGCCCGGATCGCGCCATTCGGCGAAGAAGGCCAGCCCCGCGGCCAGCCACAGGACAATCGCCAGGAAGTGGATGAAGCCCGCGACGAACCGCCGCCACCAGGGCGCGGCCCGCAGATGCAGGATTCTGTTGGCCTGGAATGTCGCAAGCCGCCGCTCGGCTTCCGCCTCCGCGAGCCCCTCCGGGCCACTCTGCAGACTGGCCAAGGCCTCCTGCGGCCCGAGCGTCTGAATCTTCATCCGCGCGTCCTCGCCTCAGCTTTCATTGGCCGTGCCGGTACGCCTCGAATCCTTGGCCGCCGCGCTCTCGAGATGCGACTTAGCGAATGCCGCAGAGTGCTCGCGCCCTTCCATGCCGCGCTATCGTTTCAGCCTAGGCGGCCATCCCCGCTGTCGGTTTGATGGGTATCAAGAAAACCGCGCAGCCTTGGCGGTTCACGCACGACGGGGCGGTGCGGCCGATTGCGCCTATATTCCAGGCTAGTGAAGACGCACCGCCTCGTCTGCAGCCAAGGAGATGCCCATGTCGCCGACTGTCAACGGACCAGAGCGCATCAGTTTCGAAACCGCGGCGCAGCATGCGACGCGGGACATACCGGTATTCCCCCCCGAGCAACGGGTTGATGACGTCCGTGCAGCCCTGATGCAACAGCGCTACGCATGCGCCAGCCATATCGTGATCTGCACGGGCCGACGCTTCCTCGGCCTGCTCAGGATCGAGGACCTGCTGGGCGCACCGGCCGATCGGCGCCTCGATGCCCTGATGGACCGCGAGGCTCCCCGTGTGGCACCGGGAGTGGACCAGGAGATCGCCGCCTGGCGCGCCGTTTGCCATCAGGAGTCGGCGCTCGCCGTGGTCGACGCCGACGATGAGCTGATCGGGGTGATTCCGCCCCATCGCCTGCTGGCGGTGCTGCTGAGCGAGCACGAGGAGGATCTCACCCGCCTCGGCGGATTCATCAAGGGCACCGAGGCCGCACGCGCCTCGAGCGAGGAGCCGGTGATCCGCCGTTTTCGTCATCGCATCCCCTGGTTGCTGGTCGGGCTGGTGGGCGCGCTGCTGGCGGCCGACTTCGTCGGCCGTTTCGAGGCCCAGTTGCAGGACAAGGTCATGCTGGCGTTCTTCCTGCCGGGGATCATCTACCTGGCCGATGCCGTCGGCACCCAGACCGAGACCGTGGTGGTGCGCGGCCTCTCGGTGGGCATCGGCATGCGCAGGATGCTCGGCCGCGAACTGCTGGTGGGCCTGGCCATCGGCCTTGCCCTGGCGTTGGTCGCGGGGCCGCTGGTATGGCTGCTGTGGCATGAGGCGGACATCGCCCTGTGCGTCGGTCTCGCGGTATTTGCAGCCTGCGGGAGCGCAACCCTGGCCGCCATGGCTCTGCCCTGGCTACTCAGCGCCGGGGCCATGGACCCGGCGTTCGGCAGCGGCCCGCTGGCGACCGTGGTCCAGGATTTACTGTCGATCCTGATCTACCTGGGTATTGCGAGCCTGCTGATTTGAGGTCGAACCCCGGCGGTTGAGAGCCAGCTCAGCGCCTGGCGCCGCGCTGGAGCGCTGCGCTCAGATGCTGTTCGAACCATCCAGCGGCCAGACGCGCGACCTCCTGCAGCGTGCCCGGCTCCTCGAACAGGTGCGTGGCGTCGGGAATCACGTCCAGTCGCTGTTCGCAGGCCAATGCCCGGCTGACCTGACGATTGCCGCCGAGCGTAGGTAGGTCACGAGCACCGACGATCTGCAGGATGGGCGCTCGCAGCCGCTCGAGTTGATTACCTGCCAGATCGGTGCGTCCGCCGCGACTGACGATCGCCTGCACCCGGTCCGGTCGCTCGACGGCGGCCAGGATCGCCGCGGCGGCGCCGGTGCTGGCACCGAACAAACCCACCGGCAGATGGCTCAGCTCAGGGTCGGCGGCAATCCAGTCAAGGACGCCGACAAGGCGGTGCGTTAACAGTGGAATGTCGAAGCGTAGTTGACAGGTGACCCTGTCGATGCGCTCCTCGGACTCGGTAAGTAGGTCGAACAACAGGGTCGCCAGCCCCTGCTCGCTCAGATAGCGCGCCACCTGCTGATTGCGCGGGCTCAAGCGGCTGCTGCCACTGCCATGCACGAACACCACCAAGCCCTTCGCTTCGGTAGGTAGCCACAGGTCGCCCACCAATCGCACATCCGGCAGTTCAATGCTCAGTCGAGCTTGGTGCATCACTGGCCTCCCCGCGCTTAGCTGACACTCGGCAACTTGCGCTGCCAGGCGTGTTGCAGCAGGCGCATCACCGCTTGATCGCTGACCTGTGAAAAATCCACATACCAGCGCCCGATAGCCGTGAAGAACTCGGGGGCGAAGGGACAGATGACCTCATCCACCTCCTCCCGCAGCTCGGCGATGGTGTCGCTTGGGGCTACCGGCACGGCGATGACGATGCGCGCCGCCCCCCGATTGCGCACCGCTTGCACCGCCGCGCGCATGGTGGCGCCGGTCGCCAGCCCGTCGTCCACCAGAATCACCTGCTGGGAGCACAGCTCCGGCATGGGGTGATCGCCGCGATAGACCCGCTCCCGGCGCTGCAGCTCCAGCAGCTCCCGCTGCGCCACCGCGTCCAGGGTGGCTTCGTCGATATCGTGCATGGCCAGCACATCTCGGTTGAGCACGCGCACGCCGCCACTGGCGATGGCACCCATCGCCAACTCATCGTGATACGGCAGCCCCAGCTTGCGTACCGTCAGCAGGTCCAGGCGCAACTCCAGCGCGCAGGCGATCTCGTAGGCGACCGGAACGCCACCGCGCGGCAGGGCCAGGACAATGGTGTCGGCGCGACCGCGGTACGCGTCCAGCATGGGCACCAGTGCCTGACCGGCCGCCCGCCGATCGGGAATCGGAATCTGCAGTGCGTGGCTATGGTTCATCCTGCGACCCTCGTGCAGTGCGTGAGCCGTTCAGCCAGATTCGGGGCGTATGGCCAGGACGCTCCCGGGGAGCCGGTAGAGCACCGACTCCGTCGTACTGCCAATCCACTTGTTCAGCACTCTCCGGTGAACGCGTCCCATCACCACGACATCAACCTGTTGCTCTTGAGCAAATTCGATGATGCCGGCAACCGGCTGACCGGTAATGAAGTGACGCCGCTCCTGGGGAACGTCATGTCGATCGGCCAGGGCCACGAACGATTGATGCAGCGATGCGCGCAACTGCTCGGTGATTTCTGCCCAATCGGCCACCGCTTCGCCATCGGCGACATAAGCCGGCATGTTTTCGTGGATGTAGAGCAACTGAAACCCGGCACCACATTGCGTGGCCAGGCTGGTACCGGCTGCAATGATCTGGTCGTTGAGGCCCGAGTATTGTGCATCCGGATCAGCCAGATCGACTGCCGCCGCCACCACGCGGGGTTTGGGATGGCGGGCATCGCTCACGAGGTGAAGTGGCACAGGGCAACTACGTAGCAGATGCCAGTCCAAAGGCGTGACGAAAGCCCGTTTGAGCATTGTCTCGCGCTGGATGTCCTTCACCAGCATGACCGGCTGCAACTCGCGAACCTGGCAAATGATTTCCTCGTGCACGTTCTCAGCCCAAGTTACCGAACAAGTAACCTGGAGACCCTTGCTCCTGAGGGGCTCGACTTCCTTGTCCCAACTCCGCCGCTGTTCGTTGAGCATGCTTTGACGCACCTGATTCCTGATCTCGCTCGCCAATAACGAGTAAGTCATGAAGGGCTCAACTAGAACGGCGATATGCAATGGCGTATCGCCAGCCATCGCGAGTGCGACCGCCCTTTGCAAAGCCGCGGACCTATGCTGCTCCGTATGACCCACCAGCAGGATTCTTCGAGTTTGGTTCATGCCCCACCTCCACCTGACAAGCGCTCGATCTGACGCCACCAAGACCAACTACAGATTGCGGTTCGAGGAGCAGGAACAGATTGATGCAGGTCAATTTTCGCTGCGGAGGTGGGACTAACTGTCCGGCAGAAAAGCATTGTTTACAGCGTCTTAGCTGTACCGTTTATCTCCTGCTAGGCGGATGCGTCATCATTCCGACGAAAGGCCGCGCCCGCTGAAATATCCTCTTATAAATTTACTATTCAGGCTTACGAAAGGTATTCGCGATGATTGATCGTTCATCCAGTGGGCCAGAACTATCGCGCCTAGCACACCTAAGTTGTCATGACTGCTCATTGGCCCGCTTGTGCCTTCCTCTCTGCCTTGACGAGACCGATATAGGTCGCCTCGAGGGCATCATCAAACGCTCCCGGCCGCTGCATAAGAACGAATACCTGATTCGCGCAGGCGATTCGGTGCAACATGTGTATGCCGTGCGCTCTGGAGCCCTCAAGAGCTACCTGCTCAACCCCGATGGCGCTGACCAGATCACCTGCTTTCACTTGCCGAGTGAACTCATAGGTCTCGATGCCTTGGGGGAGGAACGCTACCCCAGCTATTCTGTTGCTCTGGAAACCTCGATGGTGTGCGCAATACCCGTACACCAACTCGAGGAGCTGGCCGGTCAAATTCCAGGGCTGCGCAAACAGTTACTTCATACCCTGAGCCGGGAAATCCATGAAGAACACGAATATCGCAGTCATGCGCGTGAAAGTGCCGAACGACGTCTGGCGGCTTTTCTGCTCAATCTCTCGGCCCGTTATAGTCAACGCGGGCTCTCGCCCCTGCAATTCGTGCTGCCCATGAGTCGTGGCGACATCGGTAACTACCTGGGTATGACTACCGAAACGGTCAGTCGTCTGTTTACTCGCTTTCGTGAGTTGAAGCTAATTGCCGGCAGCGGCCACGAAGTGCATTTGCTGGATATTCAGAGGCTGTGCAGACAGGGTGATACCAGCGGTGCAAAACAGTTCTAAAACAATGGGGATGCAACCGGAACCAAGCCTCCGTTTGGCCGGTTCGCGATGATCGCCGGTGCGCTAGAAGGCCTACTCGCCAGACGTTGACTCGGGTCGATTCGCTCTCTTGACCGATGCACGGCGTCACCGACTCCTCAAACTTTCCATGTGGAAGTGCTCCATTCTCGTCTCGGATAAGCTCGGCAAGCCGGCCGGATGCCGACCATCTGCCGCTTGAGGCTCAGCTCCCGATAACCTTCAGTACCGCAGAGTCGGCACGGAACCGCTGCGCCGCGTCGTCGACTTACTGCAGCCGATGTAAGGCATTAGATGCTGCCCTCAAGTTGATCCCGATCAATCCGCTGCGCTGCCATGGGAGTAGAAATTTAGCGGACCGCCTCCCAACGGAGTACGCAACATGCCTTCGCTCCACGACACTCAGCAAACAGACGCGCGAGTCGACGAACACTGGATCGAACACCTGAACGATGGCAGCCACGTCTTGATCCGCCCGATCAGACCAGAGGATCGGGAGCGTGAAGCCAAGTTCATCCGCAATCTGTCACCCGAAACGCGCCATTTCCGTTTTCTTGGCGCGGTGAAGGAAGTCAGCCCTGCCCTCCTCGACTCTCTCCTGCAAGCCGACTACAGCCACAGAATGGCCTTTGTCGCCCTTGTTCACCAGGATGGGGAACTGATCGAGGTCGGGGTCAGCCGATATGCCTCGACCGGGGAAAACGGACAGTGCGAATGCGCGGTGACCGTTACCGATACCTGGCAGCATCGTGGGCTCGGCACCGCGTTGATGCGCCATCTCATCGATACTGCCCGACAGAACGGCTTCAAGCAGATGTACTCGGTAGATTCCGCAGCCAATAGCCACTTGCAGGCCCTGGCCCATGAGTTGGGCTTCCAACATGCCCGCGATCCTCAAGATGCCACACAGGTAATTCACCGCCTGGAGCTTTAGTCGGGGGCTGACGCGCGATCCTTTGATGAAGATCAAGAATCGTCCGGGCAGGCGCTACAAGATTTCTGGCAGGAAGAGATGAAATGGAGGTCGAGCAGCGAAACAGCACCCCAAGCAGGAGGACATGAAAATGGCACATCCCGTAAAGGAAGTCCCTGAAAAAGCAGCACCACAAACCACCAGAAGCCCTGCTCTGAGCGATCCCTGGCGGCCACTGGATACCCTGCGCACTGAGGTGGATCGCCTGTTCGAGGACTTCATCCGCCCCCCTCTGAATTTCCCCTTCGGCCGCAGCTCATTCGACATCGAGCCGTTCTGGAAACGCAGCATGTCCGGATATGGCATACCGGCGGTGGACATCGCGGAAAAGGACAAGTCGTTCGAAATCACCGTCGAACTACCGGGCATGGAAGAAAAGGACATTCAGATCAGGCTCGCGAATGGCAACCTGTCCATCAGCGGCGAGAAAAAGGACGAGAAGGAAGAAACGCGTAAGGACTACCATCTCTCGGAAAGGCACTATGGCTCGTTCGAGCGTATTTTCAGCCTTCCCAAAGGCGTCGACGTGGATCACATCGAAGCGAACTTCACCAAGGGGGTCCTGGCGATCTCCCTGCCCAAACGCCCCGAGGCAGTCAAACCGGAGAAAGTCATCCCGGTCAAGTCGCGCTGAACGCCGTTGCGCAGGCCCTGCATGCGTCAGGACCTGCGCCTCTCCCAGAGTCCCGGGCTTCGAGGAGGTGCGATCATGTTCAATGCAGCCCCTCTGCTGTTCGCTCTTCATGAAAGTCACTCCTTTGCCACCCGCGTAGCCCGGCACCTCGGATTGCCTCTCGGCACAGTGGGAGAGCATGAGTATGAGGACGGCGAGTACAAGTGCCACCCGCAGGAGGCTGTGGCCGGCAGGCGTGTCGTGGTCTTTGCAGGGCTCTACCCCGAACGCGGGCTAAGCGTGCACGACAAGCTGTGCCGCTTGCTGTTTCTCTGTTCCGCGATCAAGGATGCTGGGGCTCGACATCTTCAGGTGGTGTCCCCGTACCTTTGCTACTCACGTAAAGAGCAACGTATCCACGCACAGGATCCGGTCATCACGCGCTATCTCGCCACGCTGATGGAAGCGAGCCGCATCGACAGCCTGACGACCCTGGACGTGCACAGCAAGGCAGCATTCGATAATGCTTTCCGCATTCCAACCCAGCATCTTGAGAGCACGCAGCTCTTTGCTGAGCACTTCATCCACGAACACCGGGGCGAGGCACCGGTGGTCGTTTCTCCAGACCTTGGCGGAATCAAGCGCGCCGAGCGTTTCCGCCAGGTTTTAGAGCGGCGACTGGGACATTCGGTAGCCCGCGCCTGCGTGGAAAAATACCGCAGCGACGAGGCCCTCAGCGGGAGCCTGCTGGTGGGCAGTGTCGAAGGACGTAACGTCGTCCTCGTCGACGATCTGATCAGTACCGGGTCGACCCTGATGCGCGCCGCCGAAGCCTGCCACAACAGCGGTGCCAAGTGCGTATGGGCGATGGCGACTCACGCGCTGCTCACAAGCGGCAGCGAGTCTTTCCTGAAGAGCCAGCTGTTCGAGCGGATCGTGGTCAGCGACAGCATTCCGTCTCCCAGGATGGAGTCATTTGTACAGGCCGGTCGCGTCGAGGTGCTGGACACTTCCGCCGCAATCGCAGCAGCGCTGGAGAGCCAGTACGCGATCGGGGATGCCGGCCGATGAACGACGCCAACACGCACTGCCTATACGACGCCCAGGAACTCGATGAGGTTCTGGCATGCATGGCGCGCCAGCTGGCGGTGTTCTTCCACGGCCAGCCGTTCGCCATGGTCGGCATCCTGCGCCGGGGAGTGCCCCTGGCGACTATGCTGCAGCGGCATTACAGCAGCCAATCCGGCAAGCCGCAGCCGCCAATCTACAGCCTGAAGGTTCAGCGCTATGCAGACGACCTCAGCCTTCTGCACCCAGGCACGGCGCTCACCGAAAGCCCTGAACTGGCGGCGCTGGACCTCGCCGCTACGCCCCTGCTGGTGGTTGACGATGTCCTCTACGAAGGACACTCGCTGTTGCGCTCCTGCGCCTACCTAGCGCAATTGGGGGCACGCCGGGTACACACCGCGGTGCTGGTGGACCGTTGCGTCAGAACCCAACCGATCCAGGCAGACGTAGTGGGGATCAGGCTGCAAGTCGCGCCCGACGATATTGTCGAGTGCCATGTGCCACCCTACGAGGCGGACTTGCGCATCGAGATTGTCCGCCACGGCCAGCATCCTCTCCCACCCGAAGATTCCATGCCGCCTCGAACCAGTGGCAGGAACTAACGCCATGTCCATGTTCGATGAAATCCTCGAGCAGGTCCTGAAAGCCGAGATCGCGCTTTACCACGCCCGCTGCCGCCTGCAGGCCAGCACCGATGGCGAAGCCCTGCATGACCTGAGGATTCAGCTACGACGGTTGCGGAGCCTGCTGAGGCCTTTGCGCAAGATCGACTCGGTTGGGCGCCTGGACAGCGCAGCCGCTGCGGTGGGAAACCTGACCGTCCCCGTAAGAGACCTCGAAGTACTGATTAACGAATTGGAACAAAAGGGATATCGCGAGCTGGCAGCATCCAGGCGGGCTGCTCTGAGGGCATCGGTTGAGCGGGTGCTGCAAAGTCGGGCACTGGCGATACTCTTTGCCGAGCTGGATGAATGGCCAAGGTCGTTTCGCGCCGAGCGAATGGCAGGTAAGGCCAGGAACTTGGGCAAGCTGATCAGCAAACGCTTGGACAGACAGGTTCAACAATTGGCCCAAGCGCTTGGAAATCCGGAATACGATCGCCACAAACTGCGAATTCTGGCTAAGCACGCCCGCTACATGATTGATGCCTATCCGCGGCAAGCCGCGGTTTCGCAGCAGGCAGTCCGTTCGTTGAAGGCCGTGCTGTCAGCACTCGGAACCTGGCATGACCTGTCTCAGTGGTGTCTCAAGGCGGCTTCCGAGCGGGATCTCCAGCCCTTGTTAGCGGACTGGCAGAAGGCGTCGATCAGCGCCTTGCAGGATGCCGAAGCCGAGATACTCCGATTGCGCCTCAACCTGGGGCAGACCACGGTTCATGAGCACCGGGTGTCGAGAGATCCACTCCTGCCGGTGCCTATCTCAGCCTAAGCCTGAGGGTCGCATCAACGGCTACGCCGCAGCAGCTCATGCAGTTGCGTCAGACTTCGAGTATTCAACACGTCGGCGCGCTCCAGCCACCCCCGCCGAGCCTGGCCAATGCCAAAATCAAGCAGGGCGAAATCCGCCAAGCGATGAGCATCCGAGGAGATGCTCAGCAACACCCCCTCATCCTTGGCGAGTCGACAATGGTATTCGTCCAGATCCAGGCGCTGCGGTTGCGCGTTGAGTTCGAGGAAGCAACCGCGCTGCCGGGCATGCCTGATCACCGCATGCATATCCAGGGCGCATGCCTCGCGCTCCAGCAGCAGACGGCCGCTGGGGTGCGCCAGGATGGTGAAATAGGCTGAATCCATCGCCCGCAGGATACGTCGAGTTTGCTGCTTGGCAGACAGCTGGAAGTTGCTGTTCACGGCGCCTACCACTATGTCCAAGCGCGCCAGGATGCTGTCATGCAGGTCCAACTTGCCGTCGGGGAGGATGTCCACCTCACACCCCTTGAGCAGGGTCAACGAATCCAGCTCATCGTTTAATCGGTCGATCTCATCGAGCTGCCGAGCCAAGCGTCCGGCATCCAGACCATGACCGATGCTCAAGCGTTGCGAATGATCGGTGATTGCCAGGTATTCCCAACCCAAGCGCTGCGCAGCCAGAGCCATTTCACGCAGGCTGTTGCGACCGTAGCCGGCACGCGTATGGCAGTGCAGGTCGCCACACAGATCAGCCGTCTCGATCAACACCGGCAGCAGGTTGCCCTCGGCGGCGGCGATCTCCCCGTTGTCCTCGCGCAACTCGGGAGCGATCCAGGGCAGGCCGAGGGCCTGGTAGGTGCCCTCCTCGGTCTCGCCGGCAAGCTGCTCGGCGCCACGGAAAACGCCGTATTCGTTGAGTTTGCAGCCCAGCGTGCGAGCCCGACGCCGCAACGCGATGCTGTGCGCCTTGCTGCCGGTCAAGTAGAGCAATGCCGAGCCAAAACTTTCCCGGCCAACTATCCGGACATCCACCTGCATGCCACTGCCCAAGCGCAGGCTGCTGCGCGTCGCGCCGGATGCCATAACCTCGGCGACCAGGGGATAAGCCAGCAGCGCATTCATAAGCTGCTGGGTATTGCCCTGGGTGCACACGACGAAATCCAGATCGCCAACGGTATCTCGACGTCGGCGCAGGCTACCGGCCACCCGTACCTGCTCCACGCCTTCCAAACCATGGATGAAGTTCAACAGGGCCTCTGCCTGAGCTTTGGCATCGATTTGCAGGTGTCGGCGCTCGCGGGCGCTCCTGATCCTCAACGCTTTGTCTAGCTGGTCTAGCAGGCGCGGCCCGAAGCCGTGCAGATGCGCCAGACGACCGCTGCGCAAGGCTTCCTGCAAGGCCGCAAGCGAGTCGACCCCCAGCTCCCGGTGTAACTGGTGAACCCGTCTCGGCCCGATATGAGGCAACTGCAGCAATTCGATCTGGCCAGCGGGAACTTCGCCATGGAGGAGCTCGAGCAGCGGGCAGCGGCCGGTAAGACTGATCGTTCGTATTTTTTCTGTCAGATCCGCGCCAATCCCCGGCAGCTTCGGCAGCGGCTTGCCAGCCCGTACCTGTGCGGTGAGTTGAGCCTCTGCGCCACGCACGCTGCGGGCGGCATTACGGTAGGCACGAATGCGGAACGGATTGGCATCTTCGAGTTCAAGCAGATCGGCTATTTCTTCAAACACATGGGCAATGTGTTCATTGTCCGGCAGCGCCCCGGCGTCTGTGCGTGGATGAGCGGGCATGATCGCGCCCCTAGAAACCTTGGCTGCGCGCGCGTTCTGCGCGCATGCGACGGCCACCCGGCGGATAGGCAATGGTCAGAGTGGACCCAGCGGGCACGGTGCTATAGACGTCGCGACAGCAGTATTTGCCAAGGCACATGACTGATCCCTCATAACCAAAGTGGAGTGACGGTCTTTAAACGATGGCAATGACAGTCACCGGCCATTTTGATTTACGTCAGCCGACCTCAACGCCGTGGATCGTTGACAGTAATCAGCGGACGAATGGTATTCATGCAGGCATTGGCCCTATCCGATCGCCAGCGCGCCTGGGGCGCAGGCGCTGCCAGGCATCGCCACAGCTCCAAGCAAGATAGCGGCAAGAACTCGATCAAGCTGCCGGTGCCCGGCGAGCAGCAGCGCCCCCTGTGCCGGGTGACGTGCCTGACCGGCTCCAAGAACGCGCTCGAGGGCGTCGGTTTCTTCCTTGGGGGCCATGCCCAGTGTCCCAGCTGGGTGTTCCAGACCCTGTACCTAACGTAGCGAGCGCCTTCGTACGGGCCGCCGCACTGATTTTCCCAGGGCTATCGCAGCACCGGCCGGCGTGATCAGGCGCAGGCTTGGGCGGCGCCCGGGTATACCGGCGCGAAGCCGCCGCCGGGGGTACGGAAGTTGGTGGTCTGGCCCTGGTACAGGCGTGCCGCTACCCACTGCACCTGGCCCTTGTAGACGTAGGCGCGCAAGTCGTACTTGAGCGCCGGAGCTGCATCCGACAAAGCGCGCTGCCCCGGCAGAACCAGAGCCTGGGCCACATAGTCGCCGGCCAGAATCTCCTGCCAGACCCGCTGCGTCAGCTTGTCGCCACGGTAAGCAGCGCGACTGCCATAACCGGCGCTGGGCTTGAAGAACAGCTGCTTGCGCGCGCGCCACAGGCGCTCGGCGTTGCCCGCCTCCACCGCTTCGGTGGTCGGAATCGCCGCCTGCAGCAAGTCGCGGGTGGCCGGCGGCACGCCGAGCTGTTCCAGCTGACGGGCGTCGCCGAGCAGAGTCAGGTTGTGCTTGTCAGCATATAGGGCATGAGCGCGCGGATGCGGGGTAAGCAGCACGGCACCGTCCAAGTAGGCCTGGCGCAAGACGCCAAGGGCCGGCGCCTGCAGGGCGAAGTCGGTTAGCCGGTTGTAGACCAGGTCGATGGCCAACTCGCCGTGCCACAGGCGCCCGTCGCGCAGCTGCAGTTCGCCCGGATCGGCGATCACCGCCTGCAGCCCGTGGCGCAGGAACAGTTGCTGGAACAGCAGGAACTCCGAGTAGAGATACTGCTGCTCGGGCGCCTGATCGACGATGGCAATGCTGAGCAGCGGGCGCGACTGTCCGGTTCTGGCCCATTCCTCGTGGAACATGGCAATTATCGCCTGCTCCAGTGCCTCGGCCTGGCACGCCGGCGGCAACAGGCGCTCAAGGGCCGGGCAGCAAACCTTCTGTGCCCGCGCCAACAGCGCATTGAGCATGGCGCCACCGGCATTGCTGTTGATCTCGATCAGGCCGAAGCCCGCCTCGGTGACATGGAAGTCGTAGCCGAAGAACACGCCCAGGGCACCGGGATCGTGGCGGGCGATGACCGGCGCTCGCGCCAGTACCCGCTCGCGGTAGGTCGGCAGCGCCACCACCGATTCGACCGCGGCGATCACTTCGGCCATACGCTGCAGCTGGGCAGGAGCGACGAACACCGGCTGGGCAGCGAACAGATAAGGGCAGCGCTCGCGCACCAGGCGATACAGCTCGGGCCGACCCAGGCTGCTCTGCAAAGCGACGCGCAGCGCCTCGTCATCGAGGCTGATGCAGAAACAGCGGCTGTTCAGCGTCTCGACACTCAGCCCGGCCAGAGAAACCAGATGCGCCAGCGGCTCCTTGGAAAGGTTCTCGTCCATCGTTCGACTCCACCCATGCCGGCCCATGGCCAGGCCTATCGGGATCAACGGATCGCGCCGGACGCCAGGTAGGCGCTGATCTCCTCCGCCGTGCTGCGAGCAGTGCGCGCGACGCCGACCAGGGTTGCCGAGGCAGAGCCGGTCCATTCGCCATAGCCCACCAGCCAGAGCGCCGGTACCTTCTCCGCTCGGGTGCCAGCCACAGCCACGCGGCCATCAGCTTCCAGCACGTCGAGCGCAGCCAGATGACTCAGCGCCGGACGAAAGCCGGTGCACCAGATCACCGCATCCACTGGCGACTCCGAACCATCGGCCCAGACCACGCCGTGCTCGGTGAAGCGCACGAAGGGGCGCACCGCATGCAGCACGCCACGTTCGCGCGCGTCGCGCACTGGCGGCACCATCACCACATCGCCAAGGCCGCCCACCGGCTGTTCGATCACTCGCCCCTGCTGCTGCGCCCTCCAGCGCTCGGTGGCGCGCTCGAACAGTACCCGGCCGTCGACTTCGTCAGGCAGAAACAGCGGTTCGCTCGGCGTCACCCAAGTGGTCTCGGCGACCTTCGACAGCTCGGCGAGAATCTGCGCTCCGGAGTTTCCGCCACCTACCACCAAGACCCGTTTGCCTGAAAAGGGCTGCGCCTCTACATAGTGAGCGGAATGCAATTGCTGGCCTTTAAAGAGCTCAGCGCCCGGATAATCGGGAATATAAGGGTTACTCCAGGTACCTGTGGCACTAACGACAGCCCTTGCATCCCAGTGGCTCTGCCCGGCATGGACACGCAAACCATCCTTGGTACGCGAGACGGAAGTGACCCGCACCGGCCGCTTGACAGGTAACTGATAACGGGCTTCGTACTGAGAAAGATAGTCGATTACATCATCGCGAGAAGGATAGCCATCCCGCACGGGAGGCATCATCCAACCGGGAATAGAACTCCACGATGCGGGAGAGAACAAGCGCAGTGAATTCCAGCCATGACGCCAGCCGCCTCCTGGTTCCCGCTCGGCATCGAGAATCAAGTACGACAATTGAGCGCGGCGCAGAAAGTATGCCGTAGACAGGGCCGCCTGCCCGCCGCCAATAACGACAACGTCCCACACATCGCCATGCTCAGCGTCCATTTGAGTGCCCCTATTTGGCTGCAGGGACAGTCTATCGGTTACGGAACGCAAAGCACTGACATACCGCAAGCGCCGATTAGCTTGAGCACCCAGCAGTGGCGACCCACTCAACCCTAAAGTGGGCCCACAGTCTCTGAGAATGACTGCAGAAAGGCCCTGACTCTCGCCGTAGCGAGTCGCCGGGGCTGACCTTAGACATGGCAAATGCCAATGAAATGGCCTGTTAAAACAGGCCAGGAAGGAAGGTTCTGAGCTAACAAGGTTCAGCGAGGCGAAGCCTTCACGTCGCCGGTGCTGGTCAAGGAGTACCTGATCGCCAAGCTGGCCGCGAACATGAGGTTTTCGCAGCACTGTTTCCGGATGCCAAGCAGCTCCTGATCCAGTCCGTCGAGATGTTCCGCGGCACCATCGACAGCGCCTAGGTTTTACGCTGCGACATCATCCCGGATCGAGCGCAGCTGGGTGGCATCCAGGTTCATGCGGTGAATCACGTTGAACAGTTGCTGCTTGAGCAGTTCATCGCCGATTCGTTCGGCGGCACGCATGACGACTATAGCGGCGGCCTCGCTGTTGCTGGCCACCATGTTTAGTGTCTTGCAGATATTGCGTGTCATACGGCTCAACTCAGCGCACCTCAAGTATTCGAGCGTGCTCTCTAGAGCGGCAATATTTCTCTAGGTCGTAGCCGGACGGAGCAGGCCCTGCGCCCATCCGGCGTATCCGGAGTGCCCACCGACGGCCGGCGCCTTGACCGGGTGCCGGGCAAACCGAATACTGTACATATAAACAGTATTCGGACGATTTCAACGCCATGCCTTCCGCGGTCGCCCTTGAGCACCTCTTCGACAGTCGCCGCCTCTGGCGTGCCCAGGACGTTGCCCGCGCGCCCAGTCGCCAAGCGACCGGGCATGCCGCGCTGGACGCCCTGC
>NZ_AVOF01000373.1:0-2947 GCF_000465935.2 Pseudomonas sp. EGD-AK9 | reverse complement strand
TGCCGGCGCCGTCCTCGGTGTCGCTGGCGGCGGCGCGCCTGGGCTGGCCGCTGCAGGAGATTGAGGTGGTCTCCGTGGTCGGCCGGCCGCTGGCCACGCTCAACGCCCGGCTGTTTCCCGGCCTGCGCCTGCTGGTATTGAGCGCCGATGGCGACACGCCCGTACAGGTTGCCGCAGCACTGCGCGCCCGTGGTTTCGGTGCCAGCCGCCTGACGTTGCTGGAACATCTGGGCGGGCCGGAGGAGCGCCGACTCGATGGTCTGGCCGAAAGCTGGAACCTGCCGCGGGGCGCCGACCTCAACCTGCTGGCGGTGGAATGCCTGGCCGACGCCGGTGCGCAACTGCTGCCGCCGACCTGCGGCCTGCCGGACGAGGCCTACCGCCACGACGGCCAGCTGACCAAGCGTGACGTGCGCGCGGTGACCCTGGCGCGCCTGGCGCCGCTGCCCGGCGAGCTGTTGTGGGACGTCGGCGCCGGCTGTGGCTCCATCGGTATCGAGTGGATGCGCGCGCATCCGGCTTGCCGCGCCATCGCCGTCGAGGCCAACGAGGGGCGTCAGGATCATATCCGTCACAATCGCGACGCCCTCGGCGTCCCCGGCCTGCAACTGGTCGCCGGACACGCGCCCGAGGCGCTGGCCGGGCTGCCGACGCCGGATGCGATCTTTATCGGCGGCGGCGTCACTGTGCCCGGTGTGCTGGACGCCTGCTGGGCAGCACTCAAGCCCGGCGGGCGCCTGCTGGCCAATGCCGTGACCCTGCAGAGCGAGGCGGCGCTGGTGGCCTTCCGCGAACGGCAGGGTGGCGAGCTGCTGCGGCTCACCGTGGCCCAGGCGCAGCCGCTGGGCGGCTTCGACACCTGGCGCGCCGCACTGCCGATCACCCTGCTGGCGGTGCGCAAGGCGTGAGTGCGCGACTCCTGCTGCTCGGCGGCACCACCGAAGCGCTGCGCCTGGCCCGTTGGTTGGGGCCGGAGACCGTCTACAGCCTGGCCGGCCTCGGCCGCGTGCCGGACGATCTGGCCTGCCGCGTGCGCGTCGGCGGCTTTGGCGGGGTCGAAGGCCTGGCGGCCTTTATCGCCGCCGAAGGCATCGAGCTGCTGCTGGATCTGACCCACCCCTATGCCGCGCAGATCAGCTATAACGCCGCCCGCGCCGCCGCGATCGCCGGCGTGCCATGCTGGGCGCTGCGTCGCCCTGGCTGGCAGTCGGGCGCGGGCGACGACTGGCGCGAGGTGGATGGCTGGGATGAACTGACCCGCGCGCTGGCGCCGTTCCAGCGGCCGTTCTTCACCTCCGGTCGCGAGCCGCTGGCGCATCTGCACGAGATACCCGAGCACCAGCACTGGACGGTGCGCTGCCTGCAGGCCGAACCGGCGCCCGCGCGCGCCGAGATCATCGGCGCGCGCGGGCCGTTCTCTTTGGACGAGGAACGTGCGCTGTTCGCCCGTATCCGCTGCGACGTGCTGGTAAGCAAGAACAGCGGCAGCGCCTCCACCGAACCGAAGCTGCAGGTGGCGCGCGAACTGGGTCTGCCGGTGCTGCTGTTGCGTCGTCCCGCGTTGCCGGCGGTGACGCGGGAATTCGCCGAGCTGGAAGCCCTGTGGGAGGCGCTTCAGCGGCGACTGGATTGCTGCCGTCACGGCTAAAGACCCTCCCACGGATTTGCGTTGTGGCCCAAGGGCGGGTGCGTTGGCGTAGGGTGGATCACGCTTCATCGATCCACCGTTGTGGTGGACGTAAAAAGCGACGTCCACCCTACGGATTGCCTTCAGTGCTCGGCACGCTGCTAGACTGCCGGCCCGTTTTGGAGACCCCGATGAACCAAGCCCCCTACGCGCGCATCCTGTTTATCGGCCCCGGCCTGGGGCGTGGCGCATCGGCCGAGCGTCTGCAGCAGCGCATCGAAGCGCTACTCGGTGAGGCGCACCTGCACGACAGCGAGCAGGACGGCTGCTGGCAGGCCATCGACCAGGCGCCGCGACCGTTGCTGGTGGTGGATCTGGAGCCGCGCGCCGATGCCGCGCACCGCGACTGGCTGCGCCAGCGCATCGCCGAGCGCGGCGACGGGGCCCAGGTGTTCGTGCTCTGCACGGCGCTGGAAGACGCCTGGCTCGACGGCCTGGGCGCGCTGCTGGAGCGCCGTGCGGCGCATCTCCCCTGCAGCGAGGTGCCGCTGCTGCCGGCGCAGCACGCCTGGTCGCAGATCCCGCCCCATGCCCAGCGCCTGCTGCTGTGCAACGGCCCGCGCTGCACCCGCAAGGGTGCCCTCGGCCTGTGGAAAAGCCTGCGCCAGCGGCTCAAGGCCGCCGGCCGGCTGGAGTGCGACGGCGGCGTGCATATCACCCGCAGCCAGTGCCAGTTCCCCTGCGACCTGGGGCCGACCGCGAGCCTTTATCCACAGGGCGAGTGGTACGGCATCAGGGACGAGGCGGCGGTGATTCGCCTGGTCGACGAGCGCCTGGTGGCGGGCCGGGCGCTGCCCGAACTGCGCATCGACCGGGACTGACCCTCGGGCCCACGGCGCGGCGTGTTGCGCGGGCAATTGAACCCTTGGCCTGACAGAGGGATCATCTGGACTAGGCTGGATGTGTCTTCACGTGCATCCGCAGGAGGGTTTCGCATGCTCGCGCAACTGCCATCCGTACTCCGCGAACTCCAGCTGCCGCTGCGTCTGAAGCTGTGGGACGGCAAGCAGATCGACCTGGGGCCGCGGCCCAAGGTGACCCTGGTGGTCAAGGATCCGAGCCTGGTCAGCCAGCTGGCCAGCCCCAGCCTGGACGCCCTCGGCGGCGCCTACGTCGAGGGCAAGCTCGACCTGGAAGGGCCGATCGATCAGGCCATCGCCGTGGGCGATGCGCTGAGCAGCGCGCTGCTCGGCGACGCCGCCGCGCCGGTGGAGCTGCGCACCGCCCACGACAAGCGCAGCGACGCCGAGGCCATCAGCT